>DASQWI010000006.1 GCA_035640355.1 Actinomycetota bacterium | reverse complement strand
GGGGCCGTCCCCGCCCCAGCCGGACCCGCCTCTTCTTCGATCTCGGTTTCTCTCGGCGTCGGAAGGGCACCGCCGACCTGACGCATCGAAAGGCTCACGCGGCGGCGGGCGACCTCGACCTCGATGACCTTCACGCGCACTTCGTCGCCCACGGAGAGCACCGACTCGGGCGAGTCGACGTGTTGATCCGAGATCTCCGAGATGTGGACCAGGCCCTCGATCCCGGGCGCCACTCTGACGAACGCGCCGAACGGCACGAGCTTGGTGACCTGACCGTCGATGATCTCGCCCGCCGAGTAGCGCCGCTCGAACTCCTTCCACGGATCTTCCTGTGTCGCCTTCAACGACAGCGAGACTCGCTCACGCTCGAGCTCGACGTCGAGCACCTCCACCTCGACCTCCTGGCCGACCTGCACGACCTCGCTCGGATGATCGACGTGCTTCCACGACAGCTCGGATACGTGCACGAGTCCGTCGACGCCACCGAGGTCGATGAAGGCACCGAAGTTCACGATCGACGACACGGTTCCCTTTCGGCGCTCGCCCTTCTGCAGCGACTCGAGGAACTTCTTGCGTCCCTCGCTCTGCGACTCCTCGAGGAACGCGCGGCGCGACAACACGACGTTGTTCCGGTTGCGGTCGAGCTCGATGATCTTCGCTTCCAGCTCCTGCCCGACGAACGGATGCAGGTCTCGAACCCGCCGCAGATCGACGAGCGACGCGGGGAGGAAGCCTCGAAGTCCGATGTCCAAAATCAATCCGCCCTTGACAACCTCGATGACGGGGCCACGGATCGTCCCTCCGGAGCGCATGACCTCTTCGATCCGGCCCCATGCCCGTTCGTACTGGGCACGTTTCTTGGAGAGGATGAGCCGGCCCTCCTTGTCCTCCTTCTGAAGGACCAGGGCCTCCACGTGATCGCCGACGTGCACGACCTCGTTGGGGTCGACGTCGTGGCGGATCGAGAGCTCCTTGGCGGGGATGACCCCCTCGGATTTGTAGCCGATGTCGAGCAGTACCTCGTCACGATCGATCTTGACGATCTCGCCGTCGACGATGTCGCCTTCCTTGAAATCGCGAAGCGACGTCTCGATCGCCTCGCGCAGCTCCTCAGGGGTCAGGTCGCGCTGGGGCGCGGCCTTCGTCTCGCTTGTCGTCTCGATCTGGACCATCTCCCTCCGCCACGCATGCCGCGGACCGGCGCTTCGTGGATTTCACCGGCCCGGGCAGGCCGGCGTGGCTCAGGGATGGTAGTTGTCCTGCGGAAACGCCGTCAACGCGCTTTCGATATGCGTCAGTGGCCGGCGGGTACGGCCTGCGCCCAGTTCGGCCCCCAGCCGATGTCGGCGCGCAGGGGAACGGTGAGTTCGTAGGCCGATTCCATCTGTTTCTTGACGACCTCGCCGGCCTCCTCGACGCGGTCCTTGGCGACCTCGAACACAAGCTCGTCGTGGACCGTCAGGAGCATCCGGCACTCGAAGCTCGACTCACGCACCGCCTCGTCCACGCGCAGCATGCCGAGCTTGAACACGTCGGCCGCGCTCCCCTGGATCGGCGCGTTGAGCGCCATCCGCCGCCCCATGTCGCGAACGCGTGGGTTGGCCGCGTGGAGCTCCGGGATGTAGCGACGCCGTCCGAGCAACGTCTCGGTGAACCCCTCGGCCGCGGCCCGCGCGACCTGCCGGTCGAGGTACTCCCGGATCTGCGGGAAGCTCTCGAAGTACGCGTCGATGAACTCTTGAGCCTCGTCCGGCGTGATCTCCAGCCGCGACGCGAGACCCCACGCGTTCATCCCGTAGGCGAGGCCGTAGTTGATCGCCTTCGCGCGGCTTCGGGTCGCCGGATCGATCTGGTCCTCGGGGAGATCGAAGACGCGCGCCGACGTCGCCGTGTGGATGTCCGTCCCGGACTCGAACGCGGCCTTGAGCCCCTCGTCGCCGGCGAGGTGAGCCAGGATCCGCAGCTCGATCTGCGAGTAGTCGGCGACCAGGAGGAGCTGTCCGGACGAACCCGGAACGAAGGCCCGTCGGATCTGACGCCCCAGCTCGCCCCGCGACGGGATGTTCTGCAGGTTGGGGTTCGAGCTCGACAGCCGCCCCGTCGCCGCGCCGGTCTGGTTAAACGTGGTGTGGACACGCCCGTCGCGTGGGTCGACCTGCCGCGGTAACGCTTCGAGGTACGTCGAGTTCAGCTTGTCGAGCTCGCGCCACGCGAGGAGCGCCTCGACGATCGGGTGTGCGTCGCGCAGTTTCTCCAAGACGCTGGCGTCGGTCGAGAGCTGACCCTTCGACGTGCGCTTGCTGGGAGCGAGCTTCAGCTTCTCGTACAGGATCGCGCGCAGCTGCGGGGGCGAGTTGAGGTTGAACTCCTCGCCGGCGTGCCGGTAGATGTCGGCCTTGAGGGTGGCCATCTTGTCGCGCATCCCCTCGGCAATCTCCTCGAGGTATCCGACGTCGAGCGCGACGCCCGCCGCCTGCATCCGCGCGAGCACCGACGAAAGCGGCAGCTCGACCTCGTCGAGCAAACGTCGAAGCCCTGCCTTGTCGATCCGCTCCAACATCGCCGGCGCGAGCAGCGCGACCGCGGCGGCCTCGGCGGCCGTCGCCCGCCAGCCGTCGCCGAACAGCTGGCCAGTCGCTTCGGCGGCCGCTTCTTCCTCCACCGAGCCGAGGACGTCGACGCCGAGGTACGTCTCGGCGAGCGCGGAAAGGTCGAAGCTCGGGGCCGCGGGGTCGAGCAGGTATCCCGCGAGCATCGTGTCGACGACGACGCCCCCGAGCGCGCCGCCCGCCGCGAGCACAGCGGCTTCGGTGTCCTTCGCGTCGTGCGCCCACTTCGGCGCGGCCGACGCGAGCGCGGCGGAAACATCGTTCCACTTCGCCAGAGGGGCATACGCCGCCTGTCCTCCACCGGCCGAGACGGCGATTCCGCCGATCCGCCCGTCGTCGATCCGCAGTCGTACCGCTTTCGGGGCGTCCGACGACACGAGGGTCGCGACCTCCTCGGCCGTCGTCTCTCGCAGGTCGAGCTCGGACATCTCGAATGCCGGCTTGGTACTGCGCCCGACCTCCTCCAGCCGTTCGAACAGAGTTCGGAACTCCAGCGAGGTGAACAGACGTCGCACGGCCTCCAGGTCCCACTCCCCCATGACGCACTCTTCGGGCCGCACCTCGAGCTCGAGCGACGTGTCCAGCTCCGCGAGCTCCTTGTTGAGCCGCAGCTGTTCGCCCGCAGCTTCGATCGCCTCCTTGAGCTTGCCCTTCAGCTCGTCGGTCCGCTCGAGGAGTTGCTCGACGGAGCCGAAGTCCTGCACGAGCTTGGTCGCCGTCTTGTCGCCGACGCCCGGGACGCCGGGGATGTTGTCGGACGGATCGCCTTTCAGGGCGACGAAGTCGCGGTACTTCTCCGGCGGAAGCCCGTAGCGCGCGGTCACCGCGTCGACGTCATACCGGCGGATGTCGGAGATGCCCTTGACGTTGAACATCACGCTGATCCCGGGGCGAACCATCTGGAAGAAATCGCGATCGGCGGTGACGATCGTGGTGTCGATCCCCTCCTCGACCGCCTGGAGTGCGAGCGTCGCGATGACGTCGTCCGCCTCGTGCCGTTCGATGCCGAGGACCGGGATGCGAAGCGTCTCCAGGACCTCGACGATCAGGCCAAGCTGCTCGCGGAACTCGCCCGGCGCTTCCGCACGCCCCGCCTTGTACTCGGCGTACTTCTCGAGCCGCACGGTCGGTGCACCGATGTCGAACGCGACGGCGATCAGGTCGGGCTTCTCCTCCGTCAGGAGCTTGATCAGCATCGACGTGAATCCGTAGACGGCGTTTGTGATCTGGCCCGTCGTCGTCTGGAGCGACGTCGGGAGCGCGAAGAACGCGCGATAGGAAAGGCTGTGGCCGTCGAGGAGGAAGAGGCGTTTGGGCTGGTCGCTTACGCGAGACGTCACTGGCGCCTCAATCGTAACGCTCGCGTCGGACGCGCCTTTTCCTGGGCGCGTCCGGCGTCGTTCGGTAGCAAACGACCTTGACGTGAATCCGACCTCCTCCATAGGATTTCCGGTGCTCCGGATCGGTCGACTCGAGGGGTGTTCGTGGATGGGTGCTGCATTCGTCATCGCGCTACGTGAGGGCATCGAAGCCGCGCTGATCGTGTCCATCGTCCTCGCCTACCTGAAGCAGCTCGGTCGCTCCGACCGGTCGCACCTGGTGTGGTGGGGAACGGGCCTCGCCGTGGCGCTTTCGGCCATCGTCGGCACGATCATCTTCTCCGTCGGCGCCGAGTTCGAGGGCACGGCCGAGCAGGTCTTCGAGGGCCTGGTGACGCTCACGGCCGTCGGGGTCCTCACGTGGATGATCTTCTGGATGCGCCGTCAGGGGGCGCGGATCAAGTCCGAGCTTCAGCAGAAGGTGGATACGGCGCTCACGGCGGGGGGTCTCGCCCTGGCCGCGATCGCGTTCTTCGCCGTCCTGCGCGAGGGCGTGGAGACGGCGCTGTTCTTGTTCGCGGCGGCGGAGGGGACGGCCGTCGAGGGCGGCGGCGTGGCGGCGCAACTCCTCGGGGCGATGCTCGGACTCGGGCTCGCCGTCGTGCTGGGTGTGCTGTTGTATCGGGGCGGCATCCGCATGAACCTTCGAACGTTCTTCAAGGTGACCGGGGTGATCCTCGTCGTCGTCGCCGCCGGGCTGTTCGCATACTCAGTGCACGAGTTGCAAGAGGCGGGATGGTTGCCCTTCCTCGAGTCGCCCGCGTTCGATCTTTCCGCGACGCTGCCCGACGACGAGGGGGTCGGAGCGGTGCTCCGCGGACTCGTCGGCTACAACGCCGATCCCGGAGTGTTGGAAGTCGTGGCATGGGCCGCGTATCTCGTCGTCGTGGGAACGCTGTATCTGCGGCCGACGCAGCCGCTTCCATCGCGGCGTGTTGTGATGGATGCGGCCAACAGGTGACGACGGCGTAACGAGATCGTGTCCTGTTTGTCACTCTTTCTCCGCTCGTACGACGGCGCGCGCTACCTGCGCAGTCGAGCCTTCAGAGTTGCGGCGCAGCCATTTCCATCGCGTTGACACGCTGATAGCCCGTCGTTACTGTTCGCGCCGGTCCCGAGCGGCCGCAGGGACGGGAGGACGGAAGCACCTCCGCTAGACCGATACCGACCGAATGGGTGCGAGCCCTGAGGCGGCCGGTTGATACGGAGGGGCACCGCCAACCGGCGTCCGGGTCGCTTGGGGCCAACTTTTGACGGGTCGAGGAACCGAGTAGACAACGCTCGCGTATGGGGAAGGCGTGAGCCACTCCAAAGGTTCCTCGGCCCGTCACTCATCTCAGCAACCGAGCGTCGCTTGAGTGCTCCGCGACGTCAGGCGTTCGCGATGACGATCGAACCCTTCATCCCGCGGTCCCGGTGGAACCGACAGAAGAAGGGGTAGCGGCCGGGAGCTCCCAATTGCTCGGCCACGTCGGCGATCGTCACCTCCTGACCCGGCCTCACGTCTTGCGAGTAGCCGAGGGCCGGGATGGTCACATTGTGAAGGTTTCGCCCGACGTTCTTCACTACGAGGTCGCGATCGGGGCCGATCGGGAAGGTCGGATGAGCGTCGTGGAAGTGGTAGTCGATGGCGCTCACGACGTACGGGCCCTCCGGGTTCGCCGACGGACGATGGGACTGGCCCGCGCCTGATCTCAGGGCGAACGCAACGACAGCCGCGACGCCCGTGACGGTCAACGCGGCCGCGGCGAGGAGCAGCGTCCGTCTCGGAACCGCCATGAGGCGGGCCTAGAGCACCTTGCTGAAGAACTGCCGAAGACGGTCCGTCTGTGGGTTCGCGAACATCTCCTTCGGCCGGCCGCGTTCCGCGATGACCCCGCCGTCGACGAAGACCATCCACGTGCCCACCTCGCGTGCGAACCCCATCTCGTGCGTCACGACCATCATCGTCATGCCCTCCTCGGCGAGTTGCCTCATCACGCCGAGGACCTCGCCGACGAGCTCCGGGTCAAGCGCCGAAGTCACCTCGTCGAACAACATCAAGCGAGGCGTCATGGCCAAGGCCCGGGCGATCGCTACGCGCTGTTGCTGACCGCCCGAGAGCTGGCCGGGATAGGAGTCCGCCTTGTGCTCCAGTCCGACGTGCTGCAGCTGCACGATCGCCCGGTCCCTGGCCTCTGCGTCGTTGAGCCTCAGCACCCTCTCGAGCGCGACGGTGATGTTGCCGAGCGCCGTCATGTGCGGGAACAGATTGAACTGCTGGAACACCATGCCCATCTTCGATCTGACGGCGTTCAGGTCACACCGGATGTCGGTGATGTCCTCATTCATGAACCAGACCTTGCCCAGCGTGGGGCGCTCCAGAAGGTTCGCGCAACGCAGCAGCGTCGACTTCCCGCCGCCTGACGGTCCGACGATGACCTCCACCTCACCGGGCTCGAGCGACACGTCGATGCCTCGGAGGACGTGGTTGTCGCCGAACCATTTGTGCACGCCGTCCATGCGGATCAAGGGTTCCTCGTCGGGAGGCGGCATCGGCGCGCTCCGGATCTCGCTCATGCGGTCGCTCCCGCGATGCCGACGAGACCGCTGCGGAGCCTGCGTTCAACCGCGTTGACAAGCCGGATGAGCGGCAACGTGACGACAAGGTAGCCGAGGGCGGCAGCAGTGAAGAACGTGGCGTTGAACGTGTCCGACTGCCCGGCGCGGGCCCATGCGAACAGCTCCTGCTGGCTCGTCGTCAACCCGAGCACAACGACGAGCGCCGTGTCCTTGATCAGGATGACGAACTCGTTCATCAGCGGGGGGATGACGCGCCGGATCGCCTGCGGCACGATCGCGAAGCGCATCGCCTGGAGATACGTCATCCCGAGCGAACGCGCCGCCTCGATCTGTCCACGCTCGATCGACTGGATGCCCGCCCGGAAGACCTCGGCCGCGTATGCGCCTGTGTTCAGCGCAAAGATCCCCATCGCCACGAGGAAGGTCGACGGACGGATATCGAATCCGAGCAGCAGCACGAAGTAACCCGTGGCGAGCTGCCAGATCAGCGGCGTTCCTCGGAAGAGGTTGATGTATGCCCGAGCCGGCGCCCGTGCAGCGCTTCGTGTCGACAAGGAGAGGACGGCGAGCACCATGCCGATGACGATGCCACCGGTCTCGCCGACGAACGCGAGGACGATCGTGTTCTTTATGGCGCTGAAGAACGGACCTGGGAAGTACGGCCCGATCACGGCGAAGTTCAGGAAGTTCTTCGCGAACAGATCGGGACGGCCCTCCCGGAACGCCAGGATGACGAGAGCGATGAACACGCCCTGTAGACCCAGGACCGCGCCGGTGATGGCCTGCTCCCTCCGACGGAACGTGTCCATCCGGCCGCGGATGCTCCAGCCGAATGTCATCGCTACGACCCCGAGCGCGATCCCGATCAGGAGCATGGCCGTCTCGGCGCTCGAACGCAGAGCCTCGACGAAGTTGCACACGCCGAGCGCGCCCCTGATCTCGCGTGTGAGCTGCAGGTCGATGCACGATGGCGTGAGCACCCGCGGGGACAGCTCGTAGTTCAGGATCAGGGCGATCGTGCCACCGAAGACGGCGGCGATCGAACCGATCCCCAGCCACAACGCCGTCAACGACTGTGGAGAGCTCGGTCCGCGGGTATCGGGTGGAGCCTCGCGAACAGGGGGTCGCGTGTCGAGCGTCACCTCGGCCATCGGATGCCTGCCCTCCTCGAGTTGGCGTGGCTGGAACGCGGAAGGCCCGCGCCGCAATCATGCGGGCGGGCCTTCCGTCGGAGCGCTTGTTACGCCGTCGGCTCGAACTCCGGCGGCAGCGGCGCGCCGGGGAACCACTTCTCGTAGAACGTCCGGTAGGTACCGTCCGCGATAATCTCCGCCAGGACGACGTTCACCGCGTCGTGCAGCTCGGGGTTCTCCGGTGAGAACGCGAACCCGTACTTCTCGTCCGTATCGATCCCCTCCACGACCTCCAGGCTCGGCAGGTCGGCGATGGCCTCGGCGACGAAGGGCTCGTCCGCGATGAACGCCGTCATGCCACCGCCCTCGAGCGCTCGGAGTCCGTCGGTCGCGGACGTGAACGTCTGGAGCTCGATGCCGTTCGACTCCAGGTTGTCCCGCGCCCACGCGGCTCCGGTCGTACCGCGCTGGACACCGACGACGTCACCTTCCTGAAGGTCATCCGTCGAGGCGATGTCCGGCGTCTCGTTCGTGTTGATGACCAGGGCCTGTCGCGAGTTGAAGTACGAGTCGGAGAAGTCCACGGTCTGCTCCCGTTCCTCGGTGATCGTCGAGGCCGCGGCCACCATGTCGAACTGCCCGCCGGCGACAGCTGTGAAGATCGTGTCGAAATCGGCGCGGATCCACTCGACCGTCAGGCCCAGACGAGAGGCGATCTCTTCGGTCATGTCGACGTCGAAGCCGACCTCCTCACCGTTTTTCACCTGCTCGAACGGCGGGTAGTCGAGGCAGGAGCCCACCTGCAGGACACCCTCCTCGAGCGTCGAGAACTCCGGGATCGCGCCGGTTTCGCCGGTCGCTCCCGTCGCCCCCGTCTCGTTGGTCGCGCCGGTTGCCCCGACGCCGTCCTCCGGCTCGTTGCCGGCGCACGCGGCGAGCAGCACGAATGCCGCCGCCGCCGCCAACATGATCCGAAGCTTGTTCAAGGCCTGCCCCCTCGTTCCGATCGACCCCACACGGACACGGTGGACATCCTCGCCCAAACGCGAGGCTTCGCTCAACTCTTCGTTCTGGAGCTGAGTACGCAGACGGAGAGCCCTCAGGCTTGCGTGTCCGCTTCTGCGAGGACCCAACGGCCCCCGACGACCTCGTACGTCCGGACGTGTGTGCCCGCCGATACCAGCTCTCCGCCGACCCAGCGGTAGCTACCCGCGAGGCCGTCGAAGCGCGTGACACCGCTGAGCCAGGGGGCGAGCTCCGCTCGAGATGTTCCGGCGGCGTCGACTCCCGCGATGATCATGCGGGCCGCGTCCCACGCCTCGAGCGCGTAGGGTCCTGGAGCCGTCCCGTTCTCCGATTGGAACGTCTGGATGAACCGCCGCGCGGCCAGGTCGAGCGAGTTCGACACGTCGGCGCACGAGCAAACGGAGAGTGCGCCCTCGGCGGAGGCGCCGGCGTCCTCGATGAAGTCGCCATCGCGCAGATTCGGTCCGCCGATCAATCGCACGTCGGCGTCCAGGCCCACCGCGATGGTCGCCGCGCCGAGCCCGTCGCCGCTCCAGACGACGACCCCGCACCGAGCTGACGAGACATCGCCCGCGCCCTTCGTCGAGGTGACATGAACGTCCGAAGAGAGTGAGCGCCGTGTGTACCGAGCCAGTGGGTCCAGTTCGTCCGTCCCGGCGAGGCACACGCCGCGACGCGACGAGCGGAGCGACTCCGCGAGCAGAGCGAGCCTCGTCGCGACATCGCGCAGCGGTGCGACGAAGCGGCGCCACGTGCGGTCCTCGGTGAGCATCGCCCCACGATCGGACAGGGTGAGGAACGGCATGCCGTCCAGCCCGTCGGCGATCGGCTGCTGATCGGGAAGCCCGGGCGCCGCGATCGCGGCGACATATGAGGGATCGCCAGCGATCTCTTCGGCGATATCCCGACCCGTTTCGATACTGCCATCGGTGTCGAACGCCACGACCCCGATCGTGAAGGCCGTGCCCTCGCGCGCGGAAGCGACCGTGAGGGCGAGCTCGGCGCCCTGGTAGGCGGGAAGCGTTCGATCAAGGGCGCCTTCTGGCGCAAGGTCCTGGATGAATGCAACCTTCAGCGCGACGGGTTCAGTCGAGGGCGCACTCGTGGTGCGCGGCGATGGCGCGGTGGCGGGCGGTTGCGCCTCGCACGCCGTCAGCTCGACGAGCAGGACGATCAGGACAACTCTTCGGATCGTCCGTGTCCTCCCCGCGTTTGCGAAGCCGTCTATTCGGAAACCGATCGGCACCGTGAGTGTCAGTACCTCCTTGTACGGTTCTTGACACAGCCGGGGGTGTGTTCCGTGCATTCGCTTCAAGAAGTCGAGACTGTCCAGCGCTTGTTCGATGCGGGTTGGAACAACTGTCAGGTTGCCCGCTCGACCGGCATCCCGCTCAGCACGATCTGGAACTGGCGCCACGGACTCACACCGAGGTATTCGCCGACCGGCGTCGGCAAACGCCCGTCCAGATGCCCGCGATGTGATGGGATTCCGCTCGATGAGGCGGCCTATTCGTATCTGCTCGGCCTCTATCTAGGTGATGGGCACATCGTTGTGGGTCCCCGCACCAGCCGCCTGAGCATCTACCAGGATGCGCGCTACCGGCACCTCGTGAGTATGGCCGGAACCGCTATCGATCGCGTTCTGCCACCAGGCAGGAAGCCCTTCAACGTCGCAAGAGACGGCTGCGTGGAGGTGTGCGGCTACTGGATGCACTGGACATGCGTCTTTCCACAGCACGGGCCGGGTGTGAAGCATCGGCGGGCGATCCGACTTGAACGGTGGCAACAACAGATCGTCTGCCGTTATCCACGGCAGCTATTGTGAGGCCTGATTCACTCCGACGGCTGTCGGGTGATCAATCGCGTTCAGAAACGAAAGTACGCCTATCCCAGATACTTCTTCACGAACACTTCGATGGACATCCTGCAGATATTTCGCGATACGTGGGATGCGATCGGAGTGCTTCATCAGGACACGAAGCCGACGACCATCTCCGTTGCGCGACGTGATGCTGTGGCGACACTCGACACGTTCATTGGGCCGAAAGCCTGACCCGGCTAGACTCGTTGCGCCCCGGCCGGGATGGCGAAACTCGGAAAACGCGCGGGTCTCAAACACCCGTGGGCTTCGGCCCTTGAGGGTTCGATCCCCTCTCCCGGCACCAGCTACACGACGTGTCGCTCCCTGACGAGCTCCCCCGCTCGGAACCGCTCCAGCCCAAGACCTGAGATGTCCACGGTCGTGGCATCGCCCTCCACGATCAGCTCGGCCAACAGCTTCCCGACGACCGGCGCGTGCTGGAAGCCGTGGCCGCTGAACCCGTTCGCCAGATAGAAACCGGCGACAGAGGGCGCTTCGCCGATGATCGGGTGACGATCCGGCGTCATCTCGTACAGGCCGACCCACGAGTGTTCGACCGCCGCTTCCTCGAGCGGCGGGAACACCTCCACTGCCTTGGGCAGCAGCTCCTCGGCGATGAACCGCTCGTCAACCCGTGTCTCGAACGTCGGCCGTTCGTTCGCGCTTCCCATCCCCATCAGGACTCCGGCGCCCTCCCGATGAAAGTAGAAGCTCGAGACGGCGTCGATCACCAGCGTCCGGCGCTCCGGTACGCCCGGGAATTCTCCCGTCACGAGCACGTGGCGCGGGATCGGTTCGAGCGGCAAGTCGATGCCAACGGTCGTTGCGAGCTCCCCGGCCCACGGACCCGCGGCGTTCACGACGACCGGCGCATCGATCGTCTCGTCGCGCGCCTCGACGCCCCGAACGTGACCTGCGTCGACGACCACTCGACGAGTCTCAACGCTCAGCTCGATCTCCGCTCCGAGACGCCGCGCAAGCGTCGCATACCCCAGCGTCAGACCGGACGGATCGGCGATCCCGTCAACCGGTCCGTACGAGGCACCGACGATCCCGTCCACGGCGATACCGGGCGCGAGCTTCGCTGCCTCGTCTGCCGGCAGCAGCGTCGCCTCGACGCCGAGCGAGCGCTGAAGCTCGTTCGCTGTCACGAACTCTTCCCACAGCCCTTCGTCGCGAACGAGGAACAGGTATCCGTGCTGCGCGACGTCGAGGGGAAGGCCGTGCTCCTCGGTGAACCCCGTGATCATCGGAACGCTGGCCTGCGAGAGCCGGATGTTCACGTCGCTCGAGAACTGCGTTCGGAACCCGCCCGCGCACGCTCCGGTCGAGCCGGCGCCCAGCCGATTCTCGCGTTCGAGCACGACAACTCGGCCCGCTCCAGCCGAGGCGAGGTGGTACGCCGCGCTCGCGCCGACCACTCCCCCGCCGACGATCACGACGTCCGCGGTTCGGCTCACGAGCCGAGTCGATCGACGGCCGCCCGCGCCACGACGAGGTCCTCGAACGCCACGCCGACCGACTTGAACACCGTGACGTCTTGGGCCGTTCGCCGCACCGTCTCGCCGCGGACCACCTCCGATAGATCGGCCACGACGTGATCCTCGCCGATCGCGCCCTCCTTCATCGGGATCAGCAGATCGCCCGCCTCTTCCATCGCGGCCTCACGCGTTTCGACGACGACGCGCGCTCGCTCGATCGTCTCCGTATCGAGCTCGCGTAAGTCCGGCTTATACGCACCGACCGCGTTCACGTGCGTCCCCGGCGCGAGCAGCGAGCCGTCGAACACGGGCGTCGCGCTCGTCGTGCACGTACACACGAGATCGCGGTCCCCTACGTCGTCCCGAGCACCGACGCGCGCGGCCACTCCGGCCTCCTTCACGAGCGTATCGGCGCGCTCGCGTGTGCGAGAGACCACCACGACGTCCTCGATCGGGCGGACCGCGAGCATCGCCCGCAGGTGCGACCTCGCCTGCACGCCGGCCCCAAAGATCGCCAGCCGGCTCGCCTCGTCGCGCGCGAGGTGCCTCGTCGCCAGACCGCTCACCGCCGCCGTCCGAAGCGCGGTCAGCGCCGCACCGTCGAGCAGCGCAACCGGCGCCTGACCGACGGACTCGAACAGCACGTACACCGCGTGGATGAACGGGAGCCGGCGATCCGGGTTCGACGGCGTCAGCGTGACCAGCTTCACGCCGACGCCCGGCTCTCCGAAGGCCGGCATCAGCAGCAGCGTTCCGGCGCGCGTCTCCACGTGGGTCCGCATCGGCGCCTCCGGCAGCCGCTCAGCGCCGAACGCCGCCTCGAGCGCGTCGATCGCCGCGGTCATCGGCAAGGCGTGCGCGAGCGTCTCGGCGTCCACGAACGGCACGCCGCCCCTCGCTCGCTCAGAGCTCGCCGAGGTACGCCTCCCGCATGAGCGGGTTGTCGAGCAGGTTCTGCGCGGTATCGGCGAGAACGACCTCACCGGTCTGGATGACGTAGCCGCGGTCGGCGATCGACAGCGCCATGTTCGCGTTCTGCTCGACGACGAAGATCGTCCGGCCGAGGCTCCGGATCGACTTGATGATCTCGAAGACCTGCTCGACCAGGATCGGCGCGAGTCCCATCGACGGCTCGTCCATCAGCAGGACCTTCGGGTCGGCCATGAGCGCCCGGCCCATAGCAACCATCTGCTGCTCGCCTCCCGAGAGCGTCCCCGCCTTCTGCCTCAGCCGTTCGCGGATCCGGGGAAACGTCTCGAGGATCCGTTCGCGGTCCTCGGCGACCTTCCCCTTGTCCTTCCGCTGGTACGCGCCGAGGTCGAGGTTCTCGTCGACGGTCATGTTGGCAAACAGCCGCCGGTTCTCCGGCACCATCGAGATGCCACGGCGGACGATCTGGGTCGTCGGGAGGCCGCTCACCACCTCGCCGTCGAGAAACACCTCGCCCTCGGACGGCGCCACGTACCCGAGGATCGTCCGGAGCGTCGTCGTCTTCCCCGACGCGTTGCCGCCCAGCAGGCACACCATCTCGCCGGGGTAGATCTCGACGTTCACGTTCCGAAGCACGGCGACGAGCCCGTAGTGCGTGCTCACGTTGCGGAGCTCGAGGATCGGTCGGCGATCGCCGTCCCCCGACGCGACCGGTTGCGCCGGCGTCGGCATCGCTTCGGTCTGAACGGGCTGCACGTCCGACGCCACGGTCTGCGCGTCTCGCGCCGGCGTCTCCGTCGTGACGTCGTCGTTCATCCCGCCGCCTTCGTCCCCAGGTACGCCTCGATCACCTGCGCGTTGTTGGCGACCTCCTCGTACGTGCCCTCCGCGATCTTGCGCCCGTAGTCGAGCGCGATCACCCGATCCGAGACGCCCTTGACGACCCGCATGTCGTGCTCGATCACCAAGACGGTCAGCCCGCGCTCGTCGCGCATGCGCACGATGTGGTCGCGCAGCTCGAGCGTCTCACGAGGGTTCATGCCAGCAGTGGGCTCGTCGAGGGAGATGAGGATCGGCTCCGTCGCGATCGCGCGCGCCATCTCCAGCCGGCGACGGTTCGCATAGGAGAGCGCGAAGGCCGGTTGATCCTGCCGGTAGCCCGCGAGGCGCCGCCCGAAGAACTCGAGGGCTTCCTTGGCCCGCTCACGGATGCGCTCCTCCTCGCGCTGCGTCCTGGGCGGACGAAAGACCGCGCCGAACACACCGGAGCGGGTGCGACAGTGCTGTCCGACCATGGCGTTCTCGAGCACCGTCATGTTCGGGAACAGGTGCACCGTCTGAAACGTCCGCGCGATCCCCAGACGCGTGATCTGGTTCGGTGCGAGCCCCACGACACTCTGTTCCTTGAAGAGCACGTCGCCGTCGTCCGGTTCGTACAGACCGGTCACGACGTTGAACATCGTGCTCTTCCCGGCGCCGTTCGGCCCGATGACCGAAACGATTTCCCCCTCGTTCACCTGCATGTCGAGCCCGGATAGCGCGTACAGGCCGCCGAAGTGCTTGGCCACGTTCCGCAATTGGAGCAGTGGCTTGGCGTCGCTCACGTGGAGCGCTCCTCCTCCTCGACCGTGTCGCCGACCACGACCGTGGCGTACGGCTCCTCGCGCTGTGCAGCGCCCGCGGCCCAGGCGTCCTGCTCCACCTCTTCCTCGTGGAGCTCACGCGTGCGGCGGACGTTCGGTACGAGGCCCTGTGGACGAAGGACCATGATCGCGACGAGAACACCGCCGTAGATCAGCAGGCGGTACTCCTCGAACTCGCGCAGAAGCCCGGGCAGTCCGATCAGAACGAGCGCGCCGACGACGACACCGGGAATGCTCCCCAGACCGCCCAGGATGACGACAGCGAGCGCGGTGATCGAGACGAGGATCTGAAAGCTCGCCGGCGTGAGCGAGCCGATCTTGACGGCAAACAGCGCTCCGCCGACCGACCCGATGGCGCCGCCCATCGCGAACGCGAGCAACTTGTACTTCGTGGTGCTGATGCCCATCGCGTCGGCGACCTGCTCGTCCTCGCGCATCGCGTTCCACGCTCGTCCGATGCGAGAAGCAGATAGACGCCACGACACGAACACCGCGAGAACGACGAACGCGAAGGCGAGGTAATAGAAATTCTGTGGCGGGCGGAACGAAAAGTCGCCAATCGCGGCGTCGGTGATGCCCCTTGTCCCCTGCGGCCCGCCGACGAGCGGCTGCAGCCATCGCGACTGCGTGAGGATGCTCACGATCTCGCCAAGGCCGAGGGTCACGATCGCCAGGTAATCACCGCGTAGTCGCAGCACCGGCGCCCCGATCAGCACGCCGACGCCGGCCGCGAGCGCCGCGACCACCCACACGGCAATGTAGAAGTTCAGATTCAGCGAGAACGCGGGCTCGGCAGCGCCGACCGTCGTGTTCAGCATCGCGCCGGTGAGGAGCGCGAGCGCGTACGCACCGAACGCGAAGAACGCCACGTACCCCAGGTCAAGTAGGCCCGCGTACCCCACCACGATGTTGAGCCCGAGGCCGAGGAGCATGAAGACCATGACCGTGCCGAGCACCTCGGAGATGACCGAGCCGACGAGGAGCGGCAAGATCGCGGCCACCGCCAAGATCACGATCAGCACGGCAGTCCGCGCGACCGGTTGTTCACGCGCCGAGGTACGGACCCGGTCGCGAACCTGAGGCCCCGACCGTGTCCATAGGACGTTTGCGCCCGCGGTCAGGGCGAACACGGCGACGCCGGCCGGGACCGTCAGCCCCCCACTGACCTCGTACAGAAAGGAGGGGTCGAGATCCAATTGCCGCATGGCGACGGGGATGATCCGCTGGAGCAGTCCCAGGAGGATCGCCACGGAGGCGCCGAGGACGATCGGAGTGCGCACCAGCGGTGACGACGCCCGAAGCACTCCTCCGACCGCGCCGCCCACAACGCCGATAACGACGAGGATGACGAACCCCGCGGCGACTCCACGCTCGAACGTCACGAACTCGATCAGCCCGGGCGAGACCGTGATGAACACCTCACGGATCCGGTTGACGTCGAACCAATCGGCGAAGACGACGGCGGCGCCGAAGGCCGCCCCGGCGATGGCACCGGTCGACGCGCCGGCGAACGCTGCCTCCGCGGGAGTGGGGATCCGCCGCTCGCCGGCGACGACCCGTGGCCGACTCACGACGTAGCCGGCCACGAGCGGCGGGAGGACGAGGAGCAGTCGGCCCAGCGTGACCTGCTCTCCGATGAGCTCGAGGTCGCCGAACCGCTCGGTCAGGCCGACGAGCGCGAAATAGAGAGACCCGATGGCGCCGACCAACCCCGCGGCGATCGCGGACCGCAGCCCCACGGGACCCACCTCAGACCTTCTCCGCCTCACCGGTGCCGAGGATGCCGCCAGGGCGGAAGATCAGCACGAGGACGAGCACGAGGAACGTGAACGCCTCTCTCAGCTGGAACGGCGAGGGGATGTGATAGCCGGTCAGGATCAGCGATGGACCCAGGGCCTGGAGAAGGCCGAGTGAGAGACCGCCGATGGCCGCGCCCGCGATGCTGCCGATCCCCCCCAACACCGCCGCCGTGAACGCGGCGATGCCGATCTGGAAGCCCATGAAGAAGTTGACCTGTTCGAACGTCATCGAGTACAGCACGCCGGCGATCCCCGCCAGCAAACCCCCGATCGCGAACGTCGTGACGATGACGCCGTCCACGTTCACGCCCATGAGGCTTGCGATCTCGCTGTCCTCGGCGACGGCCCGCATCGACCTGCCCGTCTTCGTCCTGGCGACGAACAAGGACAGCGCGATCACGGCCACCGCGGCGGTGAGCAGCACGACCACGCGGATCTTCGGCACGTCGCCGCCGAGAACCGTCCACGACCCTTCGAGAAGCTTGGGCTTGCGGTAGCCGCGCGGCGACGAGCCGAAGAAGCCGCGCGCCGTGTTCGCGAGGAACAGCGACGCACCGATCGCGGTGATCAGCGGAACCAGGCGTGGTGCGCCGCGCAGCGGACGGTACGCCACTCGTTCGAGCAACATGGCCACGCCGGCGGACGTGGCCATCGCCACCACGAGCAGGATCGCCAGCGCGAGGAGAGGCTGTCGGTCCAGGAACCCGCTCTCGGCATACGCGGCCGAAAAGAAGTACGACGCAAAGGCGCCCAACATGAACACCTCGCCGTGGGCGAAGTTGATCATGCGCAGGATCCCGTACACGAGCGTGTAGCCCAGCGCGATCAGGGCGTAGATGGCGCCCTGGGCGAGGCCCAGGACGATGAAGTCGCGCCACGCATCGGCGGAGTAGGCGTCCTCGGTGAGCGTTCGAAATGCGCCGATCGCAATCGTCGTCAGGATCAGGACGGCGAGGACGACGAGGATGATGGTCCGCCACGGCAGTCGCTCGAGGCGGCCCACCCGCACGTCGCGCGTCGCATCTGTACCCGTTGCCGTCGACATGCGGCCGAGCGTAGTCCATCTGCAAACGCTACGGGCGGGCCGACGGCCCGCCCGTAGCGATCGTCTTGTTTACGCGAACGTCTCCTAGGTGACGTCCTCTAGCGTCTTCGTGTCGGTGTACACCGCGTCGGCGGGCTCCTCGCCTCCCTCGACCGGCCAGTTGGGGTACTGGAAGAGGCCGATCGTGACTTCGGTCGCGCAGTCGCCCAGCGGCGTGCAGGTGATGACGCCGGAGACGCCTTCGTACCCGCTCGTCGCGAGCACGGCGTCCTTCAGCGCCGTCCGCGGGATCAACAGCGACCCGCCGTCTTCGATGGCCACCTCCTCGATCGCCTGGAACAGGACGTTCGCGGCGTCGTACGCGTGCGCGTGGAAGACGGCCGTCGGCGCCTCACCGAACTGCTCGCGGTAAGCCGGGAGGAACTCGTCCCGGTAGAACGCGCCTTCCTGGAACACCGTCAGGTCCGGAGAGGACGCGTAGTAGTCGCCCGACGGGCTGCCGGCGAGCTCGAAGAACGCGCTCTCCAGACATCCGTCGGAGCCCAGCTGGATCGTCTCCGCCGGGAGGACCTCCGCGCCCTGGGAGTACGTGAGAGCGCAAACCGGGTTGAAGTTCGGCCCGTACACCACGCCAGGATTGCCCTCGGCGACGCTTCGGAGAACGGCGCTGAGGTCCTCGTCGGTGCTCTGAACCTGCTCGACGGCGGTGATCGTCCCGCCGAGACCCTCGAACGTGTCGCGGAACGCTGCCGCGAGGCCATCCGCGTAGGGGCTCTCGTCGTTGATCGTCGCCGCCGTGTCGACGCCCAGCTCGTTGTAGACGAACTCAGCCACGATCGCGCCCTGGATCAGGTCGTTGTGCGCCGTGCGCGCGTAGAACGGCACGTGCGCCTCCTCCGACGTCAGCCCGGGGTTGGTGTTAGACGGCGAGAACAGGAGGATCCCTTCGTCCGAGAGGATCGTGTCGGCCACACCGAGCGCCGCGCTCGAGCACGTCGTGCCGATGACGGCGACGACCGTCTCGTCGGCGGCAAGCGCCGTGCCACCCGCCTGGCCGCCCTCGGCCGAGCAGCCGTCGTCCTCCTGGGTCACCTCGATGTCGCGCCCCATGAGCTGGCCCGGCGTCGCGTCGAGCGAGCCGTCGAGGTTGTCGATCGCCAACTCCACCCCTCGGTTGCTGTCGGTCCCCAGGGCTGCGGTCGCACCCGAGATCGACAGGAGCGTCGCCAGGTGGATCGGCTCGCCCTCGGCGTACTCGACGCAGCCGAACTCGTCCTCTTCACATGCGGAGGCGCCGCCGCCACCCGTGGCACCGCCACCGCCGCCCTCATCGTCGTCCGCACACGCGGCGGTGACGAGGGTCAGCGCTGCGAAGAGCGCGAGCAGGCCGAAAAGCCTGCGCTTCCTCATGAAACCCCCTCCTTCGAGTCGATCGCCTGCTACCTATCACATCGGCCGCGGACGCGGCCACCGGGCTTTCTCGTATCAGTACGCAACCGGCACGCTCGAGGGACTGCTCCAGGGGGTGCCTCAGGACGGGACGGCGTCGCGGAACGCGCCGGCCAGCCTGACGGCGGCGTCCCGATCGCCCCCCAGCAGGTGCCGGACGAGCGCGCTGCCGACGACGACACCGTCGGCGAACCCGCACGCATCGGCTGCCTGCTCCGGCGTCCCGATCCCCACGCCGACCAGCAACGGCAGATCGGTGAGGGGGCGGAGCGCCTCGACGACCTGCGCCGCCGTTCCCGACAGCGCCTCGCGCTCGCCGGTCACCCCGTACGTGGCGACGCAGTAGACGAATCCCGCGGCGACCCCCGCGATCGCGCGAAGGCGTTCGTGGCTGGTGCTGGGCGCGGCCAGGAACACCGGCGCGACCCCCGAGGACCTGCACGCCGCGGCGACGTCGTCGGCTTCGTCCACGGGGAGGTCCGGAACGATGACGCCCGTGACGCCGGCGTCGGCCGCGTGGTCGAGGAACGCGCTCACGCCGTGACGAAGCACCGGGTTGAAGTACGTCATCACGGCGACCGGAACGTCGACGCTCGCGCCGTGGATGGTGCGCAGCACGTCTTCGGGGCGCGTACCCCCTTCCAACGCTCGGCGCGACGCCTCCTGGATCACGCTCCCATCCATCACCGGGTCGGAGAACGGGATGCCGACCTCGATGGCATCGGCGCCGGCGGCGGCGAGGTCGCGCAACAGATCGGCGTCCACGCCGTCGAGCCCGCCCGTGACGTAGGGGACGAACGCGCACCCTCCGGCGTCCCGGCGCCTTCGGAGCGCGACCTCGAGGTCCCCCGTCACGGGGGTGTGACGGCGTCGACGCCGAGCGCCGTGCGGACCGTTTCGAGGTCCTTGTCGCCGCGCCCCGAGACGTTCACCACGACGAGCGAGCCCTCGGGCAGCGGCCTGGTGAGGAGCCAACCGATGGCGTGAGCCGGCTCCAGCGCCGGCAGGATCCCTTCGTTCCCGGCCAGTGCCTGGAACCCCTCGAGCGCCTGCGCATCGGTCGCGGCGACGTACTCGGCACGGCCGGACTCCTTCAGATAGGAGTGCTCCGGGCCGACGCCCGGGTAGTCGAGCCCGGCCGAGATCGAGTGCGTCGGCAGCACCTGCCCGTCCTCGTCCTGCAGCAGATACGAAAGTGAGCCGTGGAGCACACCGGGTTCGCCGAGCGTCAGGGAGCGGCAGTGCTCGCCCGGCCCGTTGCCTCGTCCGCCGGCCTCAACGCCGATCAGTCGGACGTCCGGCGCCTCGACGAACGCGGCGAAGATGCCCATCGCGTTGCTCCCGCCGCCGACGCACGCGACGACGGCGTCGGGATCGCGTCCCTCCACGTCGCGGAGCTGCGACCGCGTCTCTTCTCCGATCACGCGCTGGAACTCTCGGACGAGAACGGGGAACGGGTGTGGTCCGGCGACCGAGCCGATCACGTAGTGCGTCTCGCGAACGGACGCCGCCCAGTCGCGCATCGCCTCGTTCATCGCGTCCTTCAGCGTTCGGCTGCCCGACGTGACGGTGACGACCTCGGCGCCGAGGAGCTGCATCCGCGCGACGTTCGGCGCCTGCCGGACGGTGTCCTCCTCACCCATGTAGACGACGCACGGCAGCCCGAACAGCGCCGACGCCGTCGCCGTAGCGACCCCGTGCATCCCGGCGCCCGTCTCCGCGATGATCCGTCGCTTGCCGAGACGTCGCGCTAGCAGCACCTGCCCGAGCGTGTTGTTGATCTTGTGGGCGCCGGTGTGATTCAGGTCCTCGCGCTTCAGCCAGATCCGGTACCCGAGCGCGTCCGACAGTCGCGAGGCGAACGTGAGCGGCGACGGTCGGCCGACGTAGTCGCGCAACAGCGCGTCGAGCTCACCGCGGAACGCCGCGTCACCGCGGAGTTCGGACCAGGCGCTGGCCAGCTCGTCGAGCGCCGGGATGAGGATCTCGGGGACGTACCGGCCGCCGAACCGGCCGAACCGTCCGCGCGCGTCGGGGCGCGTCGGAGCCGTGACGCTCATGGTTCGCCTCGCAACGCGCGAAGGGTCGCGCCCACGTCGTCGGCGCGCATCAGCGTCTCGCCGACCAGCACCGCTCGCGCGCCGGCGCCGACCGCGCGCTCGACGTCCTGGCGCTCGCTCACGCCGCTCTCCAGCACGGCGATTCGGTCGCCGGGAACGCTCTGAAGGAGCGACAGCGCGCGTTCGAGGTCGACCTCGAGGCTCTCCAGATCGCGCGAGTTGACCCCGACCACCTTCGCGTCCGTCCCGAGCGCCTTGTCCAGATCCTCCTCCGTGTGCGTCTCGACGAGCGCCTCGAGGCCGAGGTCGTTGCACGCATTGAGCATCGCCTTCAGCTCTGGCTCGGAAAGCGCAGCCGCGATCAGCAGGACGGCGTCGGCCCCCTCGACACGCGACTCGATCAGCTGCGACGGGTGCACGAGGAAGTCCTTGCGCAGTACGGGGATCGAGACGGCCAGATGCGCCGCACGAAGATCGGCGAGAGCGCCATCGAAGTGATTCGCCTCCGTGAGCACCGAGACGGCCGACGCGCCCGCCCTCTCGTACTGCCGTGCTCGACCGGCTGCCTCGACGTCGCCGATCCTTCCGCCCGACGGCGAAGCTCGTTTCACCTCAGCGATCACAGCAGGTGGTCGCGAGGACCACAGCGCGCCCGCGAACGGTCGTGTGGGCGGCAGCCCCAGGGCGAGGTTCATCATCCGAGAGTCGTCGAGCGGATGGCGCTCGAGTCGGCGTTTCACCTCGTCGACGACGTCAGTGAGGAAGCCCATCAGTGGGCAGGGAGTCTACGTGGGCGCTCCGTGGCGGCGATGGGTCAGCCGGCGACGGCCCGCTGCGCCTCCGCCAGATCGACGCGTTCGTGCAGCGCGCGCCCGACGATGGCGCCCTCGACCGTGCCGCCGAGCGACGCGATCGCTCGAAGATCGTCGATCGAGCGCACCCCGCCCGACGCAAGCACCGGTTTGCCGGTATGCATGGCGAGCGCCCAGACGCCGTCGAGGTCGGGTCCGGCGGAATCGCGGCGCACGTCCGTGAACACGAACCGGGCGACATCCAGGCCCTCGAGCCACTGGAGCGTGTCCCACAGCGCGAGATCGTGATCCGTGTTCCTCGGGCGGATGGTCGCGCCGTCCGCCTCGATACCCACGCACAGCCGATCGCCCCACGTTTCGATCAGCTCCTCGGCCGCAGCTCTGTTCACGAACGCGGCCGATCCGAGCACGACGCGTTCGGCGCCGGCGTCGAGGAAGGCGTCGACGTGCCATCGGTTCGTGACGCCGCCACTCCCCTGGACCGGAACGCCGAGGGCCGCGATCGACGCGAGGTGCTCGAGGTTCGCCGGCGCGCCCGCCGTCGCCAGGTCGACGTCGACGACATGGAGCCGCGTGGCACCGGCGTCGACGAATCGCGCCGCCGCTGCGACGGGGTTGCCCCCGTCGGCTTGGATCGGTTCGACCTCGCCGCCGGAAAGCCGGACGAGACGTCCACGCGCGATGTCGATCGCGGGGATGATCTCGAACGTCACCGACGAAGCGTACGCGTCAGCGCACCACGAGATCCGGTACCGCGACGACGCGTGCATCGCGGCGCGGGACGACCTTCACGGCCTCGCCACCGAGGAGCGCGCGGAGCTCGGATAGCACACCGGCATTCGGGTCGACGCGGTACGTCCCCACGTCGAGAGGCGTCACGCCGCGCGAAGACAGGAACCGAACCTGTACCGGCGTCCGGCCGGCGTGCGCACCGAGCAGCTCGCGGAGCTTCGCGATGACGGCGTTCGTGCAACTAGCCGCTGGCACGTCCACCACGAGCAGATGGTCGGGCGGGGTCTGCCGCTCGATCCCGAGGTCCGGCTCGAGAATCTCGAGCGCACGGAGCTGGAGCTCGCGTCCTCGGAGATCGGCCCGCCCCTTCACGAGCACGATGGCGTCGGTCTCGATCAGCTCGGGAACGCGCTCGTACACGTTGGGGAACGCCACGATGATCACGCCGCCGGTGAGGTCCTCCAAGCGGAACTGCGCGAACGGCTCTCCCTTCTTCGTGAACTTCCGCGTCACGAACCCGACGATGCCGGCGACGGTGACGACGTCGCCGTCGCCGAGCCCTCCGACCTCCGAGAGCTCCATGTCGGTCTGTGCCGCCAGCACATCCTTCACATCGAGGAGCGGGTGATCGGTCACGAACTGCCCGAGCACCTCCTTCTCCAACCGAAGGAGTGTTCGCCGGTCGAACTCGTCCCCGACCAGGACCGTTTCCTGGACGTCCGTCGCCGCTCGGTCGCCGCCGCCGAACAGTGAGGGCTGGCCCGCCGCCTCCGCCTTGCGCTCCGCGGCGATGGGGACCGAGACCTTCTCGTGCGTCTGGATCAGCGCCCCGCGCGCGTACCCGAGGGAGTCGAACGCGCCCGCGTAGACCAGGCTCTCGAGCACCTTCCTCGTGAGCACGGAGGGGTCCACCTTGCGACAGAAGTCGGCGAAACCCGTGAATGCGCCCTTCGAGCGCCGAGCCTCGATGATCTGCTGCACGGCACCCGCTCCGACGTTCCGAACCGCGGACAGGCCGAACCGGATCCTCCGTCCGTCACCCGGCGCCGGCGCGAAGTCCTGTTCCGATTCGTTCACGTCCGGCGGGAGAACCTCGAGGCCCATCAGCCGGCAGGCATTCAGGTAGAAGGGCTTGCGATCCTTGTCGTCTTTCACGCTGGTGAGAACGGCCGACATGTACTCGATCGGATGATGGCGCTTCAGGAACGCGGTCTGATAGGCGATGTATGCGTAGGCGCACGCGTGCGAGGCATTGAAGCCGTAGTCGGCGAACGGTTCCATGAGAGCGAACATCTCTCGTGCGAGCCGCTCCGGGTATCCATTCGTCTTGCATCCGTCGATGAACTTCTCGCGGTGGATGAGAAGCTTCGCGCGGATCTTCTTCCCCATGGCTTGGCGAAGCATGTCTGCCTCGGCCATCGAGTAGCCGGCCATGCGTACGGCGATCTGCATGACCTGCTCCTGGTAGACCATGATCCCGTACGTGCCCGCGAGGATCTCCTCGAGGTCGGCGTGCGGGTACGCGACGGGCTTCCGCCCGTGCTTGCGCTCCGCGTACTCGACGTGCATCCCCGCGTTCAGGGGACCGGGCCGGTACAAGGCGACGAGCGCCATCAGGTCCTCGAACCGGTCCGGCGAGAGCTGTTTGATGAGCGAGCGCATGCCCGCGCCTTCCAGCTGGAAGACACCGGTGGTGACGCCACCATCGAGCATCTCGTAGACGCCTTCGTCGTCGAGCGGGATGTGGTCGATGTCGAGGTCGATGCCTGTGCGCCGCAGGTGAGACAGGGTGTCCTCGATCACCGAAAGTGTCCGCAGGCCGAGGAAGTCCATCTTCAGCAGCCCGAGCTTCTCGACGCCGTGCATGTCGAACTGCGTGACGATGCGACGTGAGTCGTCACGTGAGTCCTTCGAGAGCTTTAGCGGCAGGTAGTTCACGAGCGGCGCGTCGCCGATCACGACGCCCGCGGCGTGCACCGAGTCCTCGCGGCGAAGGCCCTCGAGCGCCCGAGCGCTGTCCACGATCTCGCGAGACTCGGGTTCGCGCTCGTACGAGTCCCGGAGCTCGGGCGAGAGCCGGAGCGCCTCGTCGATCGGATGCTCGCGGCCGAGCACGGCGGCCGGATACATCTTGCATAGGCGGTCGCCCACGCTCGCCGGGAAGCCGAGGACCCGCGCCGAGTCTCGAATGCCCTGTTTCCCCTTGATCGTCTGGAACGTGATGATCTGCGCGACGTGGTCGGAGCCGTACTTCGACGCCACGTAGCGGATCACCTCGTCGCGCCGGCGCTCGTCGAAGTCCATGTCGATGTCGGGCATCTGGATCCGCCCGGGGTTCAGGAACCGCTCGAAGATCAGGTCGTACCGCAGCGGGTCGAGGTCGGTGATCCGGAGCGAGTACGAAACGACCGAACCCGCCGCCGAACCGCGCCCCGGACCGACCCGGATCCCGTTCTCGCGCGCGAAGCGGATCAGATCCCACACGATCAGGAAGTAGCCGGAGAAGCCCATCGACGCGATCACGCCGAGCTCGCGATCGATGCGGTCTTGGATCTCCCTGCTGAGCTCCCCGTACCGCTCGCGCGCACCGTCCTCGACGAGTTGTCGGAGGTACGTGTCGCGGTCCAGTCCGTCGGGCGGCTCGAACGTCGGGACGTGGAACCGCTCCTCGGCGGAGACGTCATCGCCGAAGCGCAGGGTGAGCTCGCACATCTCGGCGATGGCAAGGGTGTTGTCGCACGCGGCCGGGAACTCCCGGAACACCTCGCGCATCTCATCGGCGCTCTTCAGATAGAACTCGTCGCTCTCGAACCGCAGCCGGTTCGTGTCGGTCTGCACCTTCTGTTGTTGGATGCACAGCAGTACGTCGTGCGGCTTGGCGTCCTCGCGCTCGGTGTAGTGGGAATCGTTCGTCGCCACGAGCGGCAGGCCGGTGGACCGCGACAGCTTGACGAGCTTGGGGAGCAGCCGCCGCTGCTCCGCCATGCCGTGGTCCTGGATCTCCATGAAGAAGTTCCCTGTGCCGAAGATGTCGCCGTAGGTTCGCGCGACGTCTGCCGCCTTCTCGTCCTGCCCCGCCATGAGCAGCTGCGCGGTCTCGGACGCCATGCATCCGGAGAGACCGATCAGTCCTTCGGCACGCTCGGAAAGCAGCTCCTTGTCGATCCTCGGCCGGTGGTAGAAGCCTTCCAAGTGCGCGTCGGTGACCAACCTGAGCAGGTTCCGATAGCCCGTCTCGTCCTTCGCCAGGATGGTGAGGTGGCGATACTTCTCTTCGCTCTCACCCGGCATGCGCTCGAAGCGCGAGGTCGGCGCGACGTACGCCTCGACGCCGAGGATCGGTTTCACGCTTGCGCGGACGCCGGCCTCGTAGAAGTCGAGCGCGCCGAACATGACACCGTGATCCGTCATCGCGAGGGCCGGCATCCCCTCGAGAGCCGCTCGCTCGAACAGTTGCGTCACGCGGGAGGCGCCATCGAGTAGTGAGAACTCGGTGTGCGTGTGGAGGTGGACGAAGCTCCGGCCGCTCAAAGCCACGCGAGTCTACGTTCGCCCGGCTCGAACTACAAGCCTGTCATTCCTTCCACAGTCGTTCCCCACGCTTTCCACATCGAGCGCGATTTTGTCCCGACCGTGAATCCCGTGGGGATAACTACAGGCTTGTAATCCCTGGAGCACGCTCCTACACTCGGGCGTCGATGGAACAGCGCGCCACCTCGACCCTCGCCGCCCGCGCGGGTGAGCGCCGGCGCATCCGCCTGTCCTACTCCAGCATCAACACCTACGAGACCTGCCCCGCCAAGTTCAAGTTCCAGTTCGAGGACCGCGTGCCGCGGTCGCCGTCGGCGGCGCTCTCGTTCGGCGATTCCCTGCACCGCGCGCTGCACCTGTTCCACAACCGGCCGGTTCCCGTCGCGCCGTCACTCGAGGAGCTGCACGACATGCTCGAAGCGGTCTGGGTCGCCGAGGGCTTCTCGAGCGAATCCGAGGAGACGATGTACCGGGAACACGGGCGGCAGGTGCTGGCGCAATATCACCGTGAGAGCGAAGCCACGTACAAGATCCCCGCGGCGCTCGAGCACCGATTCACCATCGACGTTGAGGGCGTGGAGATCGCCGGCGTGATCGACCGGATGGATCGCATCCCCGGCGGCGGCTACGAGATCATCGACTACAAGACGAACCGTCGTCTTCCCCCGCAGGCGAGGATCGACGCGGATCTCCAACTCAGCGTCTACCACCTCGCCGCGAAGGAGGTCTGGGGCATCGAGCCGGAGCGTCTGACGCTCTACTACCTGTTGCCGGGACAGCGGATGACGACGACTCGAACCGCCGACGACGTCGACGAGCTCCGTCGTCGGATCGGTGTGGTGGCCGAACGGATCGCGGCGGGGAAGTTCGAGCCGCGTCAGAACCCCCTCTGCGACTGGTGCGAGTACCAGTCGCTCTGTCCGCTGTTCCGACATCGCGAGGACAAGCGTGAGGCGGACCCGGCTCCGAGGATGACCGAGATGGTCGACGAATGGATCTCGCTTAAGCGAACGGCTCGTGACGTGTACAGGCGTTTCGACGAGCTGAACCCGCTGATCAACGCGTTCGCCGACGAGCACGGTTACCGCAGGCTGTTCGGAACCGACGGCGCGGCGATCGATCGGCGCGTGCAGCACATCACCTCGCCGATCGAGGAGAAGGTACGAGCGATCCTCGAGCCGCTCGGCCTGTGGGACAGCGTTCTCTCGATCGACACGACAAAGCTGAACGCGCTCATCGAATCGCGAACGCTCTCGCCGGACGTCGAGGATGCCTTGCTCGCCTCCCGCGAGGAGGTTCGCACGCAGCACGCGCTGTACCTCCGCGAGGCCGAACGCGTCAAGAGGTAGCCGCGTCGCGGAGCCGGCGCAGCGCCTCGATCAGATCGTCGGCCAGTGGTTCCTCGATGTCGATCCGTTGTCGCGTGATCGGGTGATCGAACGCGATCCGCGACGAATGCAGAAACGGCCGCTCGAGGCCGAGCGCGGCGGCGTCCTGTCCCCCACCGCCGTAGCGGGCGTCGCCAAGGATCGGGTGGCCGACCGACGACAGGTGCACGCGGATCTGGTGCGTTCGGCCCGTGTGAGGGGTCGCCTCGAGCAGGGTCGCTCTGTCGAAGCGCTCGCGCAGCTCGAAGGCGGTCGCGGCGTCACGACCACCTGAGACGACGCGGATGCGCGCGCCGCGACGTCCGAGCGGCGCCTCGACGCCGAACCTGTCGTGCTGGACCCGGCCCCGAACGAGCGCGAGATACCGCCGATCGACGGCGTGCGCAGCGAACAACTGCCCGAACGCCCGGAATGTTGCGTCGCTCGATGCGACGACGATGAGGCCCGACGTGCCGGCGTCGAGCCGGTGCACGATCCCCGGGCGGAGTGATCCGCCGCGCGAGGCGAGCGGTATCTCCATCGCGAGCAGGCTGTTCACGAGCGTGCCTCCACGCCGGTTCTCGGTCGGGTGCGTGGGCATGCGGGCGGGTTTCGACACAACGGCGAGATGCTCATCGCGGTACCGAACGCCGACCGGTGGGCCCTCGGCCGGCACTTCAGCACCACGTTCGAGGTCAACCTCCACGCGCTCCCCGCCGGCCAGTCGGAACGACTTTCGTTGGGGGGCACCGTCCACCGTGACCCCGCCCGCCTCGATCGCCCGCTGGGCGTCGGCGCGCGCGATCCCCATGCGTTCAGCGACGACCGCGTCCAAGCGACCCGGTACGGCCTCGAACGCCTGGGTCATCGCTCATCACGCCCCGCCGGCCAACTCCTCTCTCTTGGGTGGCCGCTCGTTCCGCTTCTCATCGGCGAACGATCGCTCGCGGCGACCGGTAACGACGGCGAGCAGGATCGCACCCGCGACGATGGCGCTGTCCGCCACGTTGAAGACCGGCCAGACGTGGAAGTCGATGAAGTCGACGACATGCCCGGACAGCGCGGGGCCGTTCAGGGCGCGGTCGGTCAGGTTCCCCAGCGCGCCCCCGAGGATCAGGCCGAGGGCTGCCGCGACCGACGCCCGTCCGATCCGTGCCGACATCACCACGATCACCACCGACACGACGACCGTGGCCGTCGCGAACAACCACGGCGCGCTGCGCCCAAGGCCGAACGCCCCGCCCGAGTTCGTCGTATAGGTGAGCGAGAGGACGCCGGGGATGACGTCGATCGGCGCCTCGCCGGCGAGCGACGCCTCCGCCCAGGCCTTGGTGATCCGATCGAGCCCGTAGACGGCGGCGGCCGATGCGTACAGTGCGAGCGCTAGGACCCGCGGCCGCCTCAGGGCGCTACCGCCGCGCCTGGGCCTGCGCGTCCTTGATGCAGAGGTCGGCGTACGGCAGGGCCTTCAGCCGAGCCTTCTCGATCGGCTTCCCGCACCGAGAGCAGAAGCCGTACGTCCCGTCGTCCATCCTGGCCAGGGCGCGGTCGATCTTCCCCAACAGGTCCCGGACGTTGTTCTCGATCGACAGGTCGCGTTCGCGCTCGAACGTGAAGGTGCCGGCGTCGGCGTTCTCCTCGTCGAATGACACCTCTCCAGAGATGTCGGACTGCGAGGTAGCGAACGACTGTTCTTCGATCGTCGCCAATTGCTCCTGCAGTTCGACCTGTTCGGCGAGCAGGCGTTCACGCAGCTCGTCCAATTCTTTTTGGGAGTAGGCGGTCTTGCCAGACATGGGACGGGGACGCTAGCACCAGGGTGTTCCACCGACAATCATCGGGTCGGTCGGTGACCTACGTGCTCGCCACGCGTAGTATGAGCTGTTACAGGCGACGACGGGAACGAGTAGCGAGGGCTCCGGCCAGCGAGCGAGCCGGGGACGGTGGAAGCCCGGAGGCACGGCCCTCGTGAACATCCTCCCCGAGCCGCCGCCCGAACCGGTCGGGGATTCCCTCGTACCGCAGTAGACGCGGCCGGGTTCGCCCGTTACAGCGGGAGGCTCTTCGGAGCGCCGGAGGACCGGCGCGTCGAGCAGCCGATGAGCGGTCGGTTCCGCGAGGGGCCGGCAACGCGGGGTGGTACCGCGGGGCTTCGCGCCTCGTCCCTGCTCGGGACGGGGCGCTTTTTCGTGGCGTCGGCGAGGAGACTGAGATGGCGTTCGAACCGGTGGACCCCAAGGCGAGCCTCCCCGAGCAGGAGGCCAAGGTCCTCGCGTTCTGGCGCGAGGCCGACGTGTTCCATCGCCAACTCGAGCGGCGCAAGGAGGGACCTCTGTGGGTCTTCTACGAGGGACCGCCGACGGCGAACGGCAAACCCGGGATCCACCACACCGAGCCGAGGACGTTCAAGGACGTGTATCCGCGGTACCGGGCGATGACCGGGCACCACGTTCCGAGGAAGGCCGGGTGGGACTGCCACGGCCTGCCGGTCGAGCTCGAGGTCGAGAAGGAGATCGGCACCAAGAACAAGCGCGACATCGAGGCGTTCGGCATCGCTGAGTTCAACCGCCTGTGCCGCGAGTCCGTCCTGCGATACGTCGACGACTTCGAACGGCTCACCGAACGGCTCGGCTTCTGGATCGATCTGTCCGAGGCCTACTGGACGATGGACACCGAGTACATCGAGAGTGTCTGGTGGTCGCTCAAGCAGCTCCACGGGCGCGGGCTGCTATATCAAGATCACCGCGTCACGTGGTACTGCCCGCGCTGCGGCACGGCCCTGTCCGACCACGAGACGGCCCAGGGCTACGAGCTCGTCGAGGATCCGAGCGTGTACGTCCTGTTCCACATCGTCGACGCCCCCGACCCGTCGCTCGCCGGGGCGGCAACGATCGGATGGACGACGACGCCGTGGACGCTTGTGTCGAACGAGGGACTGGCGGTCTCCGCGGACGCGCCGTACGTCGTCGTCGACCACGACGGCGAGCGACTCGTCCTAGCCGAGGCACTGAAGGACGCGGTGCTCCCGGACGACCCGGTCGTCGCCGGACCCTTTCCGGGTCGTTCGCTCGACGGTCTCCGGTACGAGCCGCTGTACCCGAACGTCGAGGGTGCGCATCGGATCGTCCTGGCCGACTTCGTCTCGCTCGAGGAGGGCACGGGCATCGTGCACATGGCGCCGGGGTTCGGCCCCGAGGACCTCGACATCGGCAGGCGCGAGGGGTGGTTGACGTTTCAGCCGCTCGACGGCGAAGGACGGTTCACCACCGAAGCACCCGAATTCGTCCGCGGACTCTTCTTCAAGGATGCGGACCCGCCGATCACCGAAGATCTTCGGGAACGCGGGCTGCTGCTGTCCGCCGGGACGATCGACCACGTCTACCCGCTGTGCTGGCGATGCTCCACTCCACTGATCAACCTCGCCCGGACGTCCTGGTACATCCGAACGACCGAGGTGAAAGACCGACTCCTCGACGTGAACGAGGGGGTGAACTGGTACCCCGACCACATCAAGCACGGTCGCTACGGCGACTGGCTCCGCAACAACGTGGACTGGGGACTCTCGCGCGAGAGATATTGGGGGACGCCGCTGCCGATCTGGCGCTGCACGAACGGCCACGACACAGCTGTCGGCTCGCTCTCGCAGCTCTCCGAGCTGGCCGGCAGGGACGTGACGGGGATCGACCCGCACCGGCCAGCGATCGACGAGGTGACGTTCGAATGCCCGCAGTGTGGCGCGCCGGCCACGCGGCTACTGGAGGTGCTCGACGCCTGGTACGACTCCGGTGCGATGCCCTACGCGCAGTGGGGCTACCACCCCGAGCTCGGCCGCGGGTTGGAGCGGTTCCGGGAACGATTTCCCGCCGACTTCATCTCCGAGGCGATCGATCAGACGCGCGGGTGGTTCTACACGCTCATGGCGGAGGGCGTCCTCCACTTCGATTCCACGGCCTACGAGACCGTCGTCGTTCTGGGGCACATCGTCGACGAGAACGGGCGCAAGATGAGCAAGTCCCTCGGCAACGTGATCGACCCGTTCGACGTGCTGGACCGGCAGGGCGCCGACGCGTTGCGCTGGTTCCTGCTCACGAACGGATCGCCGTGGGAGTCGCGCCGTATCGGCATGGTCATCATGGACGAGATCGTTCGCCAGTTCATGCTCCCGATCCGCAACGTCTACGCGTTCTTCGTGACGTACGCGAACGCGAGTGGCTTCGATCCCTCGGCCGATGATCCGGTTCCCGTTCGCGAACGCCCACCGCTCGACCGATGGATCCGGTCACGGCTCGAGCGGACGGTGGAAGCCGCCAGGGAGGGTCTGGAGGAATACAACGCTACGGGCGTGGGACGCGATCACATCGCCAAGTTCGTCGATGACCTTTCAAGTTGGTACGTCCGACGTGCCCGTCCGAGGTTCTGGGATCCGAACGGAAGAGGTGGCGAGGACTCGCGTTCCGCGTTTCACACGCTGCACGAGTGCCTGGTCACGCTGTCGCAACTCCTCGCGCCGTTCACGCCGTTCATCGCCGAGGAGATGTGGCGCAACCTCGCCGCCGGACGAAACGGATCGCCTGACTCCGTGCACCTGACGGACTACCCGACAGCCGACGAGGGGTTGCGGGACCGCGAGCTGGACTCGGCCATGCTCAACGTGCGGAAGATCGCGGAGTTGGGACGTCGGGTCCGCGCGGAGACCAAGATGCGGCTCCGTCAGCCGCTGCTCGAAGCCGTCGTGCACTTCCCGGGCGACCACGCGGCGCTCGAGCCCCTGCTTCCCCTCCTCGCCGAGGAGCTGAACGTCAAGCGCGTGATCATCGCGGAGTCTGCCGACCACCTCGGCCGATGGCGGGCGAAGCCCAACTTCAAGGTGCTCGGTCCCAAGCTCGGGGGCCGCGTCAAGGACGTCGCCAACGTCTTGGGGCGTGACGACGGTGCGCTCGCTGGTCGACTCGCGGCGGGCGAGTCCGTTGAGCTCACGCTCGACGATGGTTCAAGCGCCGAGCTGGGTCCCGTCGACGTCGACCTCGCACAGGAGAAGCTCGAGGGCTGGGGCGTCGGGAGCGAGGGTGGCATCACGGTCGCGCTGGAGCTCGACGTGACGACGGAGCTCCGGCGCGAGGGCCTCGCGCGTGACGTGATCCGACTCGTGCAGGACGCACGGAAGGCCGCCGGCCTCGACGTGAGCGACCGCATCGTTCTGGGGATCGGTGCGATGGGCGAGGTCGCGGAGGCGATGCGCGACGATGGGAACCGGTCCCGCGTCACCGAGGAGACGCTCGCGAGCGTTCTGAACAACGAGCCGCTCCCGGACGCCACCTACTCGACCGAAGCAGATCTCGACGGCGACGCCGTCACCGTGACCCTGCGTCGAACCTAGTTCTCGTCTCCCCAGAACAGCTCACGCAGCGAGCGCTCGCGTCTCTCGTTCGCGGGTGTGCCTTCGGAATTGTAGGCGGGCTGCGTCGCGCTCTCGATGACGACGGGCGAGTCGGAGTGGTCGGGCTCCGGGTCGCCGAGACGCCGGCGGATCTCGGCGGCGCTCGCTGCCGACGGGTCCGCCGTTCGCTCGTGATCCTCGCTCTCACCGGTGGCGGGGGATGACGGTCGCTCGACCGAGACGTCGTCGTGCGCTCGCTCGCGGAGCGCCAGGACCATCTGCTTGATCTCTTCGGCATGCGTCTGCACGAGGGAGCCGAGGCTCTGCAGGAACTCACGCTCGGTGTTCAGGAACGGCGCCATCGTCGCTCGAGCGTCGCCGGTCGAGCCCGCTGCAACCGCCGTTGCCTGCTGCTCAGCGCGGCGAACGATTGCGGCTGCCTCCTCCCTCGCGCGCGCGAGGATCGATTTCGCCTCGTTCGCCGCATCCGCATCACCAACGGACGACAGGCGGCTGGGCCGACCACCTCCGGACCGAAGGCGTTCGTTCTCCTCGGCGTACGCGGCGAGGTCCTCGGTGACTCGATCGAGGAAGGCATCGACGTCGCGCTCGTTGTAACCGCGGAACGCGAGCCGGAACTCGACCTCTTGCACGTCGGCGGGCGTGAGACGCCGGGCGCCGGTTGTCGCCTCCTGTTCGGCTTCCTTCTTCCTGCGCATGGCCTCCCCCCTCTTCGAGTCGGCGGGCACCCCCTGGCGGTGGAGCGTCAACAGCCCAGGGCGGCTCGGAGAACCCAGAGGATAACGAACGCAATGATGATGGAAAGATCGATCCCCATCCCTCCGGCGCGGACCGGTGGGACGAGCGCCCGGAGCGGACGGAGCACCGGCTCGGTAAGCGTGTCGAGCAGGTCGAGGATGGTCCGCAGCGGGCCAGTGAGTGGCGGCCGAAACCCGAACAGGTACGCCCACGAGATGAGCACGCGGGCCAACAGGATGATCGTGTAGACGGTCAGGACGACGCACAGAATGTCGAGCGCCGGGTTCGTCTCCTGCGCGGTCATCCCGGTCGGCGGTTGCGGCGCCGATCAGAACTGGTTGTAGATGTCGCCACCCGCGATCCGTTCGCGCTCTTCGGCCGACACGTCGACGTTGGCCGGCGTCAGCAGGTACACGCGGTTCGCGACCATCTCGATCTTGCCGTCGAGGCCATAGACCAACCCAGACGCGAAGTCGACGAGGCGCCTGGCGATCGTGTCGTCGGTGCTCTGGAGATTCATGATCACGGGGATCCCGTCCTTGAACCGGTCGGCGATCTCGCGAGCTTCGTTGAAGCGACGCGGCTCCGACTTGTGGATCGAAGAGGCCGTAGCGGCGCGCGCTGAGGGAATCGTCCGAACGATGCCACCGTGCTCCGGTTCGTGGTCGAGCTCCCGTACCGGTTGCGGTCGCTGGAACCTCCGGACCTCACCTTGCGGCGGTGGGCCGGAGACCTCGTCGAGCTGCTCGAACTCGTCGTCCTCGACGAGACCGAGATACGTGAGCGTCTTCTTCCACACGCCGGCCATGAGAACCTCCCGTCGATCCGGCCGCTACGCCTGACGCCGTGGGCCGAACAACGCTGTCCCGAGCCGGACCATGGTAGCGCCTTCCTCCACCGCAACCTCGTAATCAAGCGACATTCCCATCGACAGCTCGACGGCCTGTGGATGCCGCTGGGCGACCTCCGACAGCAGCTGGCTGAGCCGCCGGAAGAACGGGCGCGCCTCCTCTGCGGTTTGCGCCAGCGGCGGCACCGTCATGAGCCCGGCGATACGTACGCCGCGCGCGCCGGCGACCTCGTCGCACGCCGTAACGACATCGGCCGGCGCGACGCCTGCACGCTCGCCGGTGAAGTCCACCTCGACGAGCGCGGGGATCGAGCGGTTGCGCGCGAGAGCGCCTCGTTGGAGCCGTGCGAACGCGCTGCCCGGAACCACGGTTTGAACCACGTCCGCGAGCTCCGCGACGTGGTGCGCGCTTCCTCGTTGAAGCGTGCCGACGAAGTGCCACCGACTCCCGGAGATCCGTTCGCGCTTGAGCCTCAGCTCGCGAACGTAGTTCTCGCCGAGGTCCGCGACCCCTGCCTCGCGGATCCACGAGATGACGTGGGGTTCGATGCCTTTGCCGATCGCCACGAGGCGGACTGTCGCGGGGTCACGGCCGCACCGCTCGCATGCCGCAGAGATCCGCTCGCGGACCGACTCGAGGTTCGCGAGCACGCGCTCCCTGGTCGGCTCCAACGCGCCGACCCTAGCGCGGACGCCGGGAAGTAGCACGGCAAGTGGAGCGACGCGCGAACGGCGAGTGCCGGCGAGGTGGGGCCGGCCCGGCTCAGAGGCGGGGGAAGGACGCCTCTCGCCACCGGGCCGCCCCAGGCGTTGTCGGTCCGGATCGTCCCTAGCTCTTCAGGAAATCCGGAATGTCGAGATCGTCTTCGGCATCGAACGTCACCGTCTCGGGCGCCGGCCGGAAGATCTCGTCCTCCTCGTCGACCAGAATCGACGGGACCGGCTCGGGCACGTCTTCCCGGTCGCGCGTCGCGTCCACGCGTTCGCCCGCGGGCGCTGAGTGCGGTTCCTCGAGCAGTCGCGAAAGCCGGCTATCGAGGTGGGCCATCGAGGGCGTGGAGAGCTGCTTGTCGAAACCGGCAGCAATGACGGTGACGCGCACTTCCTCCCCGAGCGCGTCGTCGACGACGGCGCCGAAGATGATGTTCGCTTCGGGATGCGCGACCCGTGTGATGTGGTCCGCCGCCCTGTTGACCTCGTGGAGCGCCAGGTCCGTCGGTCCCGCGATCGAGAGCAAGACCCCGCGGGCGCCCTCGATCGAGGATTCCAGGAGCGGCGAGCTGATCGCCGAACGCGCGGCCTCTTCCGCACGGTCGTCCCCCGTACCGTGACCGATGCCCATGAGCGCCGAGCCGGCGCCGGTCATCACCGTCCTCACGTCCGCGAAGTCGACGTTGATGAGACCGGGCGTCGTGATGAGCGACGTGATGCCGTCGACGCCCTGATACAGGACTTGGTCCGCCATCCGGAACGCGTCGAGCACCGGCGTGTTCGGATCCGACACTTGGAGCAGTCGGTCGTTCGGCACGACGATCAGCGTGTCGACGGCCTTCTTCAGCTCGGTGATTCCTAGGTCAGCCTGCATCGCGCGGACGCGGCCCTCGAACGCGAACGGCCGCGTCACGACGCCGATCGTCAGCGCGCCGAGCTCGCGAGCCATGGTCGCGACGATCGGGGCGCCGCCGGTCCCCGTTCCCCCGCCCTCGCCGGCGGTGATGAAGACCATGTCGGCGCCCTTCAGGATCTCCTCGATCTCCTCGGCGTGCTCTTCGGTGGCGTGACGACCGACATCGGGGTTGGAGCCAGCTCCGAGGCCGCGCGTGGTCTCGCGCCCGACGTCGAGCTTCACCTCGGCATCCGACATGAGCAGCGTCTGCGCGTCCGTGTTGACCGCGACGAACTCAACGCCGCGGAGCCCGCCCTCGATCATTCGGTTGACGGCGTTCACGCCACCGCCGCCTATCCCGACCACCTTGATCACGGCGAGGTAGTTCTGAGGAGAATCCATCACTGCGACCTCCGCTCCACCGGGCGCTCTTCGCCCCGGTCTACCTGGGGAAACGCCGCTCCTTTGTCTCCCGTTGCCAGCGATGCCTTACTGCATTCCCGTCAAGCCAACTGTGAACCTCAACTCAAACGTGATTGTTATATCTACTTGACGGTAATCGGTGCACGCTATAGGTAAACGCCCAGGTCCGTCAATATCTGCGGCAACGCCGTTGTTCGATGCGGTGACAGTTCGGGAACGCGTCTGGCGCGTTCAGCCGAGCGCGACGGCGGGAGACCCTGGAGCGGTGACGTCGACCGAGTCGAGCTCCTCGCCGCTCTCCTCGGCCCAAGCCAGGATTCGCTCGACGACGAGACCTTTCGCGACGAGTCGATCCGCTGTGCCGTACGTCACCGTCACGCCGTCGTGCAAACGAACCTCGAGCGATCCGTCGTCTCGGTATTCGACCGATTCGACCGCCGATCGGACGGCCACCGGCATCGCGGCGAGCGCCACGGCGGCCACCTCTCGACCCGCGGACTCGATCAACGGCAACCCCGCGTCATCGTTGGCGCGCCCCAGGGAAGTTCCATCGGCCGCGATGTACAGCTCGCCCAACCGGTTGATGGCCACGGCCACGGGGGTCCGTTCGACGATCGAGATACGGACCGTCGACGGGAGCGCCGCGGAAACGTACGCCTCGGAGATCCACGGGTGCCGCTCGAGCCTCCGCTCGACCGCGTCCTCGTCCAGCCACAGTGCGTTGGTCGATCCGTCGATGTGCGCTCTGGCAATGACACGTTCGGTGGTCAGGCGCGACGCGCCCGTGACGTCGATCGTGCGGACGGCGAACAACGACGATCGGGAAACGACCACGGCGGCGAGGACGAGGACCGAGACGACCCCGAGGACGAGCCCGAGTCGGACGCGCCACGACGTCAAGGACTTAGCGGATCGCGAGATCGAGATCGCCAACGAGATGTACCTCCGGTTCGAGCAGCACACCCGAGTGCGCCAGGACGCGTCCACGAACGGCTTGGATCAGCTCCAGGACGTCCGTTGCGGTCGCCCCGGTACCGGCGACGATGAAGTTCGCGTGCTTTGCGGACACCGACGCGCCACCGACCGACATCGCCTTCGCGCCGGACTCCTCGATCAGGCGCGCGGCGCTGTCGGCTGGCGGGTTCTTGAAGACGCTGCCGCAATTTGGCTCGGCGAGCGGCTGCGTTCGGCGACGCCACTCCCGAGCTTCGTCCATCCTCGCGCGAATCGTCGCCCTGTCGCCCGCGACGAGCGACATGCGGGCGCCGACGACCACGGCATCTCGGGGGAGCTCCGAGCCTCGGTACGACAGGGCCACCTCGGTGGCTTCGATCCGCCGCGGTGCGCCGGAGAGAAGCTCGTAGACGTCGATGCTCTCGAGGACGTTCGCCATCTCGCGTCCGTGCGCACCCGCGTTCATGCGGACGGCGCCACCGACGCTCGCGGGGATGGCCACCCCGAACTCCAGCCCCGCCAGACCGTGGGTGAACGCCACGCCCGCAAGCGCTGGGAGCGGCATCGCCCCTCCGGCGGTCAGGCGTTCGCCGTCGCGCGCGGCCCACCGGTACGTGCGACCCAGTCGCAGGACGAGCCCGTGGAATCCGTCGTCGGACACGAGCACGTTCGATCCCTTGCCCAGGACGACGAACGGCATGGCTGTCTCACGGATCGCCTTGACCGCCGCCTTGAGGTCGTCGTCGCTCTCCGGCTCGAGGTACAGAGCGGCCGGCCCCCCGATGCGAAAGCTGGTCAGCGGGGCGAGCGGGAACTCCGAGCGAAGCCGCTCGCCGCAGTCCGCGCGGAGGATCGCCTCGGCGTGGGCGATCGAGTCGTCGTTCACGTTCCGTCCCCCGCCGAGATACCCGCGAGCGCGGCATCGCCGAGCATCCACACGTCGCCACACCCCATGGTGATCACCAGATCGCCGGGACGAACCTCCCGATGGAGGAACTCGACGACCTCGCCGCGGTGCGGTAGGTACACGACGCGTTTGCACGGCGCGCTCGCGGAGATGCCCTTCACGACCAGCTTTCCGGTTACGCCGGGGATCGGGTCTTGCTCCGCGCCGAACACGTCGGTCACAACGACGATGTCGGCTTCGACGAGGCTGCTGCCGAGCTCCGGCCAGAGCGCGAGCGTCCGCGAGTAACGGTGCGGCTGGAACACCGCGATCAACCGGTCGGGTCGTGTTCGCCGTGCGACGTCCAACGTCACAGCGAGCTCGGCCGGCACGTGACCGTAGTCGTCGTAGAACGCAGCGCCACGCGCCTCGCCGCGGCGCTCGAACCGACGATGCACGCCGGTGTACGCGCCGAGCGCTTCGACCGCGACCGAGGGCTCGACCCCGAGCAGGCGCGCCGTTGCAACAGCCGCCGCCGCGTTCAGGACATTGTGAGCGCCATCGACCGCGAGCACCAACACGTGCCGCGACCCGTTGACGAAGACGTCGGCTCGAGCGCCGCCGGGCCCGACGGCGACGATCTCGACGCGCACGTTCGCAGGGTTCGACGTTCCGTACGTCGTCGACGGAACGTTCGCTGCAGCAACGGATCTCATCGCCGGCGCGTCGTCGGCGCAAACGACGACGTGCTCGCATCTCGAGGCGAATGACGTGAACGCGGCCTCGATCTCCTCGCGTCCTCCCCGATAGAAGTCGACGTGGTCGATATCGACGTTCGTCACCACACCGATCGCCGGGTTCATCAACAGGAACGAGCCGTCGCTCTCGTCGGCCTCCGCGACGAACAGGTCCCCGGCGCCGGCCCTCGCTCCGCTGCCTGTCTCGTTGGGATCGCCGCCGATCACGTACGTCGGGTCGAGCCCCGCGCGTTCGAGGATCAGCGCGACCATCGCCGTCGTCGTCGTCTTCCCGTGCGTCCCCGTGACGGCGATCGTGCGCAGCTGTGCGGCCGCGGCAGCGAGCGCCTGGGCGCGCATCCAAACCGGCGTGCCACGCCGTCTCGCCTCGGCGAGCTCCACGTTGTCCTCCCGGATCGCGCTGGAGATCACGATGGCGTCCGGTTCGCGGATGGTATCCGTCGCGTGTCCAACGGACACCTCCGCGCCGGCGTCGCGAAGCTCAGCCAGGCCCTTCGAGTCCTTCAGGTCGCTGCCCGTGATCCCGATCCCGCGTGCCATGAGGAGCCGCGCGAGGTTCCGCATCCCAGCGCCGCCGACGCCGATCATGTGGATGCGTCTCACGCCGTCGAGGCTCGGCACGTCGAGCGTGGGGATCGTTCCGGGGCGCGGCGTGTAGGTCATGACTCGTCTGCGGCGGCGACGACCACGCGCGCGAGCTCATCGGCGGCATGGGGACGCGACCACGTCCGGGCGCGGTCTCCCAACACGCGCAACGCGGCGACGTCGCCGAGCATCTCGTCGATGCGCCCGGCGAGCGTCTCCCCGGTGAGGTCGTCGTCGGAGAGTGCGGTGGCTCCGCCCGCTCGCACGAGCGCGCGCGCGTTCGCCTCCTGGTGACGGCCCGTCGCGTGGGGGTACGGGATCAGCAACGACGGGACGCCGCAGACGGAGGCCTCGGCGACCGTCGACGCGCCTGCCCGCGCGACGAGCAGATCCGCGATGGCGTAGGCGAGATCCATGCGCTCGACGAACGGAAGCACGCGCACCGTGAGCCGAAACGACCGCAACGCGGCGTCGATCATGGCGGCGTGGGCGGGGCCGGTGATGAGCACGAGCTGAGCCTCCGAACTGATCCGTTCGACGGCGTCCACGACGGCTCGGTTCAGGCGCCGCGCGCCCTGACTTCCGCCGACTACGACGACGGTGGCGCGCTCCGGGTCCAGGTCGAACTCCGATGCCGCCTCCTTTGCCAGCCGATCGCGTTCGGCATGGACGACGAGGACTTCTTCGCGGACAGGGTTGCCCGTGACGACCTTCGCGGTTCGTCGCGGCAACATCCGCGCGGCCTCGGCGAAGGAGAGCGCGACCGTTCTCGCGGCGCGAGCGAGCGTGCGGTTGGCCAGGCCGGGCACGGCGTTCTGTTCGTGCAGAACGAGCGGCCTTCGCGCGCGGATCGCCGCGAGCGCGACCGGAACGCTCACGTACCCGCCCATGCCCACGACGACGTCGCGCTCCTGAACGAGCGAGCGGCACCTGCGGATCGAACGGATCGCGACGAGGGGGGCCATCGCCGCGCGGAGCGAGACCTCGCGGACGAACGGGCACGCCTCGATCTCCTCGAGCGCGAACCCGGCGGCGGGGACGAGCCGGGCTTCCTGCCCTGCCGCCGTCCCGGCAAATCCGACGTCGTGCCCGTCCGCGGCGAGCCGCCGCGCGAGCGCAAGCGCCGGGAACACGTGGCCTGCTGTCCCGCCTCCGGCGATCAGAACCCTCACGTCCGCCTCGCGGTCGTGGTCCGTCCGACTGCTTGCCGGCGGGACGTCTTCGACACGTTGATCAGGATGCCCACCGCGGCCAGGGAGACGACGAGCGACGAACCACCGTAGGAGACGAACGGAAGTGGAACGCCCGTGATCGGCAAAAGACCCGTCACCGCCCCGAGGTTGATCAGCGCCTGGAGCCCGAGCCACGAGACGATGCCCGCCGCGAGGAGCCGCCCGAACGTATCCGGCGCTCTCGTCGCGATCCGGATCCCGGCGAACACCAGGGCGCCGAACGCCACCACCACGAGGAGCTCGCCGACGAGCCCCACCTCTTCGCCGAGGATCGAGAAGATGAAATCGGTATGTGCGTTCGGGACGTACTGCCACTTCTGCCGGGACGCGCCGAGGCCGACACCCGTCAGCCCACCCGACCCGAGCGCGATCAGCGACTGGGCCAGCTGGTAGCCCGTGTTCCCCGCGTCCTTCCAGGGGTTGAGGAACGCGAGGAAGCGGATGCGCCGGTAGTCGGCGCTCATGATCAGTCCCATCCCCGCCGCCACGCCGATCAGCGCGGCGAAGGCGAGGTACCGAAGCCTCACCCCGGCCACGAACACCAGAAGGAACGCCGCACCGGTGAGGATGACCGTCGTTCCTAGGTCTGGCTGCAGCATCACGAGGGTGAAACACGCAAGACACGCCGGCAACAGGGGGATCGCGACGTGCCCGGGATCGTCCAGCCGGTCCCACTTCCACGTGAGAACCGCGGCCGTGAACACAACGACGGCGAGCTTCGCGAACTCCGACGGTTGAGCGGTTACCGGCCCGATCAGGAACCATCGCGACGAGCCGTACGCCTCGACCCCGAACGCGGGATGGAGGACGAGCGCAAGCGCTACGAGGGTGACCACGAACATGGGGACCGCGAGCCGGCGCCACGCCTGGTAGCGAATCCGCGACGTCAGGACGAGGGCGGCCACGCCCACGACGGCGTAGGCGGCCTGACGCTGGAAGTATCGGAAGCTGTCGCCGTATTCCGCGAATGCGGACACCGAGCTCGCAGAGAGCACCATGATCAGACCGGTGGCGACGAGGAACGCGGCGGAGCCGAGGAGCAGCGCCGCGTCGCGTCGCAATGCGAAGCTGCTCGCCCCCCCCTCGCGCGCCGGCTCGACGAGACGAAGGTGACCGTTGGACCGATCGGCCGGATGCGCGATCTGACGCGTGCTCACGCCGAGGCCGATCGTTCGAGCTGGCGAGCGGCCCTTGTGAATCGCTCGCCGCGCTCCTCGTAGTCCCGGAACATGTCCCAGCTCGCGCAGCCCGGCGCGAGGAGCACCGTGCCGCCGTCCGGCGCGATCTCGAACGCAGTACGCGCGGCCTCCTCGACCGACCCCACTTTTCGCGTGGGAACGCGTCCGTCGAAGATCGAGACGATGTCGTCGGCCGAGGCGCCGATGGCAACGACGCCGGCGAGCCGCGCCGCGGCCTCGCCGATCGGGCTCAGGTCCACGCCCTTGGCATCACCGCCCGCGATCAACACGACCCCGGTCCGGTCGTCCACCGCGGCGAGCGTCGCGTGCGGGTTCGTCGCTTTCGAGTCGTCGACGAATCGCACGCCACGCGCGGTCGCAACGACCTCCCCTCGATGACGTGCGGGCACGAACGTCGACAATCCGGCACGGATCGCGCCCGCGGCTGCCCCGAACGCGTGACACGCGGCCGCGGACGCGGCTGCGTCCCCGTTCATGGCGGGGTTGGTAAAACCGAGGCCGCCGAGCCGTTCGTCGCCCTGCCACCTGCCGACCAGCACGTCGTCGACGAACCCGGTTTCGCCGGCCCTCGGCTCGCCGGTCGTGAACCACGACACCTCGCAGCGAGCTCGGCTCGAGACCGCTGCGGATGTCTCGTCGTCGCGGTTGCCGATGTGTGCGTCGCCGTTCGTCTGGTTCGCGAACAGCTTCGCCTTCGCGTTCACGTACGCTTCGAACGAGCCGTGCCAGTCCAGGTGGTCGGGCGCCACGTTCAGCAGCACCGACACGAGGGGATGGAACGTGTCCTGCATCTCGAGCTGGAACGAGGAGCACTCGACGACGAGCGCGTCGTGCTCGTCACGCGCCGCGAGCGGGAACGGATGACCGATGTTGCCGCAGGCGACGGCGTCGATCCCGCCGGCCGAGAGGCACGCCGCGATCATCGACGTCGTCGTGGTCTTTCCGTTCGTCCCAGTGACGCCGATGTACGGGACCCTCGTCAGCCGGGCCCCGAGCTCGAGCTCGCCCCACACCGGGATGTTCCGATCGCGCGCCCAATCCAGGACCGGCGAACGCGGCGTCACGCCGGGGCTCGCGACGACGACAGTCGCGCCGTCGAGGTGCGACGGGTCGTGTCCCCCCGCGAGCACCTCGACGCCGAGCGCCCGAAGCTCCGGCGGTACGTCGGGGTCGGGGCGAGCTTCACTCACTCGCACGTCCGCTCCCTCGTCGGCCAGTACGCGAGCGGCGGCGCTGCCCGAGACGCCGAGCCCGACGACCACGGCCCGTTCTCCGGCGAACGCGCCGCTCACTCCGTTCCTCCGAGCGCCAGGAAGTCCGCGTAGAACAGGCCGATTCCTACCGCGACGCACAACCCCGTCACGATCCAGAACCGAACGATGACCGTGAACTCCGGCCACCCGGCGAGCTCGAAATGGTGATGGATCGGCGTCATGCGGAACACGCGTCGCCCGAACCCGCGGTACGCGATCACCTGGACGACGACCGACGTCGTCTCGATGACGAACAGCCCCCCCAGCACCACGAGAAGCAGCTGCGTGCTCGTTACGACGGCCAGCGCACCCATGAGCCCGCCGAGCGCGAGCGATCCGGTGTCGCCCATGAAGATCCTCGCGGGCGCGGCGTTCCACCACAGGAATCCCGCTGCCGCGCCGGTGGCCGCGGCGGCGACGATCGCGACGTCGAGCGCCGCGACCGTGTCGACCGGATAGCACGCGGCCTGAAGGTCGATATCGCACGTGTGCCGGAACTGCCAGAACGCCACGAACACGAACGCGGAGAACACGAGGATCGACGAGCCGGACGCCAACCCGTCCAGGCCGTCGGTGAGGTTCACCGCGTTGGACGACGCCGCGAGGATGACGAAGACCCACACGTAGAACACCAGGCCGAGATCGAGTCCCGTCTCCCGGACGAACGACAGCTCCGTCGAGGCATTCGCGCCCTGAACCGCAAGCACGGCGAACGCGATCGCCGCGATCGCCTGCCCGATCACCTTCGCAGTCTTCGACAGTCCGAGCGAACGGCGACGGCGGACCTTGATGTAGTCGTCGATGAACCCGATCGCACCGAACAGCAGGGTTGCCAGCAACACCGAGATGCCCGCGGCGCTCACCGTGGTGAAGGCCAGGCGGGTGACCAAGTAGGCGACGAGGATGCCGACGAGGATCACCGTGCCTCCCATCGTCGGCGTGCCCATCTTCTCCAGGTGCGTGTGCGGGCCGTCCTCGCGGATCCGCTGACCCCAGCCCCAGATCCGGAACAGGCGGATCGCGATCGGCGTGCCGAGCAGTGTGACGGCGAGTCCGACGGCGGCGGCGATGAGGATCTGTCTCACCCGCGCGACCTCGTTCTCATCGCACCAGCTCCGCGACCCGTTCGACGCCGGCAACGCGAGAGCCCTTCAGGATGACGACGTCTCCTCGGCGGGCCCACGACCGAACGTCGGCGGCGGCGTCCTCCGGAGCGTCGTAGCTCGCGACGTCCTCGGGCAGCTGTCCTTCGCGGACGGCCGCGCGCGCGATCGCTTGCGCCGGTTCGCCGAGCGTGATCAGACGGTCGACGCCGACGCGGACGACGAGCTCGCCGAGGCGCTCGTGCTCCTCGAACGCGATGGGGCCGAGCTCGGCCATGTGGCCGAGCACCGCGGCCAGGCGCCCTCGCCGGGCCATCCACCGCGCCGTCTTCAACGCGAAGGCCATCGATTCGGGGTTCGCGTTGTAGGCGTCGTTGACGACGACGAGGCCGCGCGATGTCGTGAACGTTTCCATCCGCCATCGCGATATGCGCGCGCCCTTCAGCGCGGCCACACACTCCGCCGCGGACAGCCCAAACCCGAGCCCACAGGCGGTGGCGGCGAGCGCGTTCGACACCATGTGCTCGCCGGCGACGGCGAGCTCGACGCTCTGGCTCTCCCCGGCGGCCTCCACCGTGAAGCTGGCGCGGCCGTCGTCCCCGAGCGAGACGTCCGTCGCGCGGACGTCCGCTTCTACCGCCGTGCCGTACCACATCACTCGCGCTTTCGCGCATTCGGCGTAGCCGCGGACGACCGCGTCGTCGGCATTCAGGATCGCTACGTCGTCGGCACCGAGCCGCTCGATCGGCTCGGCGCCGGCGCGAACGATGGCTTCCCAGGACCCGAAGACCTCCATGTGCGCGACGCCCACGTTGGTCACCAGCACGGCGTCCGGGCGAGCAACGTGGAACAAGACGGCGACGTCGCCCTCGTGACGCGCCCCCATCTCCAGGACGAGCACCTCGGTGCCGGGCTCGGCGTCGAGGAGCGTCATGGGGAGGCCGACCTCGTTGTTGAACGACGCGTGACTCGCGTGCGTGCGGTACCGCGTCGAAAGCACCGCGGCGGCAAGGTCCTTCACCGAGGTCTTGCCGTTCGAACCGGTCACGCCGATCACCTTCACGTCGGAGAGCCGCGTGCGTTCGTCGCTCGCCAGGTCGAGCAGCGCACGGCCGGTGTCGCGCACCTCGATCACGGGCCCGTTGGCGCTCTGCGCCGGTCGGTCGACGATCGCTCCCACGGCGCCGGACGCCAACGCTTCACCGACGTGGTCGTGACCGTCGGTCCGCTCGCCGCGGAGCGCGACGAACAGGGCGCCGGGCCGGACCACCCGGCTGTCGGTGCTCACCGAATCGGCAGTCGCGTCGCCGCCGAAGAGCCGCCCGTCGACGGCGGCCGCGACCTCCGAGAGCGAACGTGGGATCACGCGCTCCCCGTGCCCAGCGCGCGGATCTCCTCCGCGGCGACGTCGCGGTCGTCGAACGCGATCGTCCGGTCGGCCAGCTCCTGATAGGTCTCGTGACCCTTCCCGGCGATCACGACGACGTCACCCGTTCGTGCCTCCGACATCGCGAGACGGATCGCGGAGCGGCGGTCGGGCTCGACGAAGTACGCACCCTCGCCGGGGGCCGCCCCCGATTCGATCTCCGCGATGATCTTGGCCGGGTCCTCGCTCCGCGGGTTGTCGCTGGTGATGATCGCGAGGTCTGCGTTCGATGTGGCGACGCCACCCATCAGCGGGCGTTTCGCGCGGTCCCGGTCTCCCCCACAGCCGAACACGACCAGCAGTCGTCCCGTCGCGAGCGGCCGTGCGGCGCGAAGAACGTTCTCCAGGCTGTCGGGCGAGTGCGCGTAATCGACTAGCACGAGGAATTCCTGACCCGCCTCAACGGGCTCGACTCGACCGGGCACACCGCGAACGGTTCCGATGGCCGCCGCGGCGACGTCCAGGTCGATGTGGAGCGCGCGGGCGGTCGCCAGCGCCGCGAGACAGTTTTCGACGTTGAACTCACCGCGCAACGGCGAGCGAACCTGCACGTCGCCGACGCGGAACGACACGCCTCGCTGGGTCGTCTCGATCTCAGTGGCACGGACTTCGGCTCCTTCGCCCATCCCGTACAAGATCGTTGGGATACGGCCGGCGATCCGCCTGGCGTATTCGCTGTCGTTGTTCACGATCGCGACCTCGCTTACCTCCGGCGCGAACAGACGTGCCTTCGCCTCGAAGTACTCCCCCATCGACGCGTGATAGTCCAGGTGGTCCTGCGTGAGGTTGGTGAACACAGCGACGTCGAAGCGCATGCCGCCGACCCGATGCTGGTGCAGTCCGTGCGATGAGACCTCCATCGCGGTCGCATCGACGCCCTCGTCGACCATCTGTGCGAGCAGCCGCTGGAGGTCGGGTGCCTCCGGAGTGGTCCGCGGGAACGGCACGGAGCGGCCGTCGATGCGAACGCCAGTCGTCCCGACGACTCCGGGAACACGTCCGGCATGTCGGAACACCGCCTCCAGGAGGTACGTCGTGGTCGTCTTTCCGTTCGTGCCGGTCACACCGACGAGCGTCATCCGCTCCGCGGGATGCCCGTGGAATGCGGCGGAAACCGGTCCCATCGACGCTCGAACCGACGGCACGCAGACCTGAACGGCGTTCAGCGGAAGCCACCGTTCGAGCACCAGGGACGTTGCGCCACGGGTCACGGCGCTCGCCGCGAACTCGTGGCCGTCGCGATGCCCACCCGGAACGCAGAAGAACAGCGAGCCGGCCGACGCCTCGTCGGATCGGTAACACAGCGACGTCACGGGTACGCCCGCGTCGCCCCGGACCTCGATCGCCTCGGCGTGCGCGAGCACGTCCGACAGGCGAGCCGTGGCCGGGTCGGAGGGGAGAGAGGCCACGGATGTTGAGCGTACCGCCTGGTCAGCCGCTCCCGGCGTGCGGCTCATGCCGCCGGCAGCGCGTGCGGTGGCGGACTGAGCGGCTCGGTGGCCTCTATCCGGAGCTGAGCGATCGCAGCGCGCGCGACTCGCTGGAACAGCGGCGCGGCCGCGACGCTTCCATAGCGTTGAGCGGGCCGATCGAGGATGGCTGCGATCACGACCGAAGGGTCGCGCGCCGGCAGAAACCCGATGAACGACGCCATGTACTGTCCCTCCAGGTAACCGGGTTCGCCATGCAGCGGAATCCGTGCCGTCCCCGTCTTCCCCGCGACCTGATACCCCGGAACCGACGCGTTCTTTCCCGTGCCGTGCTCGACGGCGAAGGCGAGCATGCGGGCGACGTTCAGCGAGGTGCTTCGCGACACGACTCTGCGTTCCGGAGACGCCGCGGCGTCGTGCCGAACGCCCTCGGGGTCGATCCTCGCCTCAACGAGACGAGGACGCACCCAACGCCCGTCGTTGGCGATCGTCGCGAACACCGACGCCATCTGCAGTGGTGTGGCGGTGATGCCCTGTCCGTATGCCGTCGTCGCCAAGATCACCTCGTCCCAGTTGTAGAACGGCACCGTGATGCCACTCGACTCGCCGGGGAACCCGATCCCCGTCTCGCTGCCGAGACCGAATCGCGCCAGGTACGCCGCCATGTCGCTCGAACCGACCTCGTTGGCCACCTGAACCGCGCCGATGTTGCTCGAGCGCGCGATGACGTCGCCGAGCATCATCTGTTGCAACGTGTGCGACTCCGCGTCGTGGATCGTGAAGTCTCCGACCCGCATCGTCCACGGGACCGAGAGCAACTGATCGAGCGGCAGCGCGCGTTCCTCGAGGGCGGCGGCGGCGGTGATGACCTTGTTCGTCGATCCCGGTTCGTACGCGTCGGTGATCGCGCGGTTTCGGATCGTACCCGGCGCCGCTTCGCCGAGATCGTTGGGATCGAACCACGGGTAGCTCGCCATGGCGAGAACGTCGCCGGTCCCCGGGTCCAGAACGACGACGGTTCCGCCCTTCGCCCGCTGTTGCTGGACGGCCTCCTCCAGCAGGGCTTGCACCTGGAACTGCAGGTCGCGGTCGATCGTCGTGACGATGGACCATCCGGGAATGGGCGGCCGGTCGTCGAACACGCCGCTGGCGATCGGTTGCCCATCCCGCCCGATCTCCACCGTCCGCCGGCCGGGCGTCCCGGCCAGGAGGTCCTGATACTGGAGCTCGAGGCCGGCGAGCCCTTCGCCGTCGACGCCGACGAACCCGACCACCTGTCCGCCGACCGGCCCCGCCGGGTAGAAGCGCTCGGTGACGTCGAGGAACCCGATCCCCGGAAGCGCAAGATCCGCGATGCGTTCGGCCACGTCGGGGGCGACCTGACGGTCGAGGTACACGAACGTCGTATCCGTCGCGAGCGCCTCGACGAGCGCGCTCACGCGTTGGTCGAGGATCGGCGCCAGCTGAGTCGCCGTGACCCACGGATCGTCTACATATCGCGGGTCTGCATACACGTCGGTCGCGGGCATCGATAGCGCGAGCCGGCGACCGTTCGCGTCGAGGATCTCGCCTCGATCGGCCGGGAGCACGAAGGTCCGAAGACGTTGGTCGGCCGCCCGATCCTTCATGTGCCCGGTCTGAGCCACCGCGAGCACGCCGAGGCGGACCACGATCGCGACGAGCGCGAGCGCCATGACGGTGAGCAGCGCGACGAGACGGCCGATCGGTGGACGTGCCACGCCGGATCAGCCGTTCTCCGAAGGCGCTGAAGCTCGGGCGGCGTCCGGCGTGGACGCTTCGTCGGTCGCGTCGCCGACGGTGGTGACCGCTCCGGACGGATCGCCCGAGCCCTCCGGCGCGCGAAGGATCCGGATGTCGTCGGGGAGACGCATGCCGTGCCGGAACGCCCAATCGGCGATCCGACCCGGAGCGGACAGGGTGGCCTGCGCGCGCAAGAGCTCGAGACGCTCGACGCCGAGCCGATCGATCTTCCGCTCCGCATCGACGAGGCGGAACGACTGCTGCGCGAGCAGCGCGTGTAAGACGACGATGCCGAGGACCATCGAGGCCACGAGCGCGGACGCAAACACCGCGAAGCCCAGCCGGTGCTGCTTCCGCCGTCGCTTCGGGGTAACCGCACGGTTGTCGCGTCGCAGAGGAGCTTCCACCCCGTGGGCTCGCTGCGCTCGTTCATGAGCCCCTGCTCTGCTGCGACCGGCCGGTGTCCACCGGTCGACCGGACGCGGAGCGGTCAGCTTGCGGGCGGGGGTGCTCACGCTGCGTCGCCTCGTTTCTCTGCCGCCCGCAGCTTCGCCGAGCGGGAGCGCGGATTCCGTTCCTGTTCTCGCTTCGAGGGGCGGAGCGGCTTCTTGGTAAGCGGTTCGAGGTCGTCGCGCTCGTTGACGAAGCGCTTGACGATCCGGTCCTCGAGCGAGTGGTACGAGATCGCGACGATGCGGCCACCGGGAGCGAGGGCCTCTACCGCTCGAGGCAGGGAGAGGGCGAGGTCCTCCAGCTCCCGGTTGACCGCGACGCGGAGCGCCTGAAACGTGCGGCGCGCGGGGTGGGGGCCTCCCCGCCGCGCTCCCAGGGCGCCCGCGACCACTCGAGCGAGCTCACCGGTCGTCGTGATCGGCGACCGCGTCCGCGCCCGGACGATGGCCGCCGCGACTCGGCGCGATCGACGCTCCTCGCCGAACTCGAACAGGATCCTGGCGAGCTCTTCCTCCGGTGCCGAGTTCACGACGTCCATCGCGCTCTCGCCCTCGGCTCCCATCCGCATGTCCAGCGGACCGTCGTTCCGATAGGAGAAGCCGCGCTCCGCGCGATCGAGCTGCATCGAGCTCACGCCGAGGTCCCATAGGACGCCGTCGACCCGGTTCACCGCGGGCAGCTGTGAGAACCGGGTCCGAACGGCGGTGAAGCGGTCGCCGAACCGCGACAGACGGGACGTTGCGGTCTCGACCGCGTCGGGGTCTTGATCGATCCCGATCAAACGTCGAACGCCAGCCTCCAGGAGTGCCTCCGCGTGTCCCCCCGCGCCGAGCGTCATGTCGATCACGATTCCTCGATCGCCGAGGAATCGGACGACCTCGTCAGCCATGACCGGCTCATGCCCGGCCCACACGAGCCCGCCAATCCGGCCACACGACGTTCGCTTTGCGCACAGTGCTCCCCTTCGATCCCCTCACCCGAGAAGACGGGCGGCGAGCAAACCGACACCGAGGTAGAGGACCATCGTCGCGGCCGTCATGGCGATCAACGAGAGGCTCTGTCGAACCTCCCGGCCGAGCGGACCGTTCCTTCTCATGCGCTCCCCCCGGGTGCGAGCGTGCCGGCTCGATAGGCGCCGCCGTGCCCGGACTCGTACCGCTCGTGCGTCTCGCGATCCCAGATCTCCATCCGGTCGAAGACGCCGAGTACGACGAGCTCCTTGCGGATCCCGACCTCGGCGCGGAGCCGCTGCGGGATCAGCAACCGTCCTTGGCCGTCGAGGTCGACGGCCTCGGCCTTACCGAAGAACATGCGGGCGTAGGCACGTGACTCGGCGTCGGAGATGGGGCGGCCGTGAACCTCAACCGCTCGCGACTCCCATTCGGCCCTGGGGAAGCAGAAGAGGCAGCCGTCTTGACCAAGTGTCAGTACCGCACCATCTGCAAACGCGTCGCGGAACCGAGCCGGCAGACTGATCCGCCCCTTCGGGTCGAGCTGGTAGCTGTGCGTGCCGAGCAGCTCGGCCACGCGTCCTCCCCTTCTCCTCCACCAGGCTCCACTTTATGCCACTGGCACTCCACCGCGTCAAGCGGCGCGTAGAGAAATGGCCCAATGGAACGGGGATCGATCCGGAGGAGCGTCCGACAGTGGCGCCGATCGCGCCGATCAGCTCACGCCCTCAGGGAAGGAATGCCTCCCACTCGGGCTCGAGGCGGCCGAGGGCCAGACGGAACCCGTCCGATGGCGCGAGCGGAAGTCGCGCTAGGTGGAGACCGGCCTCGTCGATGAACCGGTTCTCCTTCTTGGAGTTGCAGCGGCGGCACGCCGCGACGACGTTGTCCCACGAGTGCGTCCCGCCGCGCGACTTCGGGACCACGTGATCCAGGTTCTCCGCAGGCGCGCCACAGTACTGACACGTCCAGTGGTCACGCGCGAACACGGCTCGACGAGTGAGCGGCGCCTGAGCGCGGTAGGGAACGCGAACGAACCTGCGAAGACGGAGCACCGAGGGCGCGTCCATCGAGACGCGCTCGGAGTGGAAGACCTGACCGTCGGAGGCAAGAACTTCGGCCTTCTCCTTCAGGACGAGCACCACGGCGCGCCTCGCAGTGACCACCGCGAGCGGCTGGTGCGACGTGTTCAGGACCAGTGCTCTTCCCATGCCGGCAAAGCGAGTATACGCAGCCACCTGCAAGAACTCGGCATGGAACATTCGCCGCCCCCGCGCCCCGACACGTTCAGATGCTTGATCCGACCGAATCGCAGTGTTGTGATTCCGCACCGAGGCGGCGGCGCCTTCGCCCGACGGGATACCTGGAAGTAGCGAACAAGGGGCCGCGCGGGGTGTCCACCGGCCGGGTGCGGGCGCCGCCGTCTCGTCATCGTCGGGAACCGGCGACCACCCCTTCATCGTCCGAGCGGCGCCGCCCGCCGGGCGCAGTTGTCTAGAAACGCGCCAGTAAGATGAGCGAGTCTTACCCCCGGAGGCCCCTTGAAGGCTCGACAGCAACCGACCAGCGACTGGCAGGATTTCGGCCGCCGCTTCCGAGAGATCGAGGAGAACGTCGAGCAGGTCGTCCAGGGCAAGCACCGCGAGATCCGGCTCGCGCTTGCCGCGCTCATCGCCGAAGGCCACATCCTGATCGAGGACGTCCCCGGCGTGGGCAAGACGATGCTGGCCAAGGCGATCGCACGGTCGATCGACTGCTCGTTCCGCCGGATCCAGTTCACGCCGGACCTGCTGCCGACCGACGTGACCGGCGTGAACGTCTTCAATCAGGAGCGCGGCGATTTCGAGTTCAGGCCCGGCGCGATCTTCGCGAACATCGTGCTCGGGGACGAGATCAACCGCGCCAGCCCGAAGACGCAATCCGCGCTCCTCGAATGTATGGAGGAGCGACAGGTCACCATCGACACGGAGACGTACCAGCTGGGATCGCCGTTCATGGTCATCGCGACGCAGAACCCCATCGAGCACGAGGGCACCTATCCGCTGCCGGAGGCACAGCTCGATCGGTTCATGATGCGCCTCGCCATCGGGTACCCCTCGCCCGACACCGAGGCCGAGATCCTCGCGACGCACGGCGTGCAGTCGACACTGAACGACATCGGCCCGGTATCCGACGCCATGTCGGTCCACGAGATGACCGAGCAGGCCCGCCAGGTTCACGTCGCGCCGGCGGTTCGCCGGTACATCGTCGACCTCGTCGAGGCGACGCGCCGTCACCCCGACGTCTACCTCGGCGCCAGCCCGCGAGCGTCAATCATGCTCCTTCGCGCCGCCCGCGCCGTGGCAGCGACGGAGGAGCGGGACTACGTGATCCCCGACGACGTGAAGGCGCTCGTCACGCCCGTGCTTGCCCACCGGGTGATCGTCACCGCCGACGCGGTCATGGGGGGCCGTACGCAGTACGCGGTCCTCGATGAGCTCGTAGGCGAGGTCCCGGTGCCGGTCGGCGGGTCTGCCTAACGTGCCGTCCGGGCGCGGCGTCGTCGTCTTCGGTGCCGCGATCGGGCTGTGGGTCGCCGCTCGCATCGCGGGATCGCCGACCCTGCACATGATCGCCGTCGGTCTCGTCATCCTTCCGTTCGCGACCTCGTTGTTCGCCCGGTGGAGCCGTCACCGGCTCCGGATCCGCCGTCGCCTATCCGAATCACGGGTTCAACCGGGACAACGAGTGCACGTCGAGCTCGACGTCGAGAACCTGACATCCGGCCAGACGTCGTTCCTGCTGATCGAGGATCGCCTGCCTCCGGCGCTCGGCCGCTCGGCGCGCATGGTCATCGCGTCGCTCCACCCGCGCGCTCGGCAACAGGTGAGGTACTCGCTCGTGCCCCGGCGGCGCGGCCGCTACGTTCTCGGACCGCTCACCGTCGACCTGTCCGATCCGTTCGCGCTGACCAAGGTTCGCGTCGAGTTCGACGAGCGCGACGAGCTCGTCGTCGCGCCCGAGGTCGAGCGGCTCGTGGGCGGTCCCGACTCGCCGTTCGGCATGCGAAGCGGCCTCGCGCTGGCGAAGCACCTCTTCCGGACGGGCGACGAGTTCTACACGATGCGGAGTTACGTCGAGGGTGACGACCTCCGGCGAATCCACTGGCGGAGCGTCGCGCGGAGCGGCAAGCTCATGATCCGTCAGGACGAATCGAGCCGACGCTCGAATGCGGTGCTGTTCCTCGACACGCGCGACACGGCGCTCGGGCAGGCGCACACACCGCCGTTCGAACGCGCGGTGTCGGCGGCCGCCTCGCTCGGCATCGTGTTGATGCGGTACGGCTTCACCGTACGGCTCGTCACGCCGCAGCTACCACCGCAGCGTGTGGGCGAAGAGCAGCTGCTGGATTCGCTCGCCGGCGTGTCTCACGACACGACGCGCGCCGTGACGAACGCCATCACGCGGCTGAGGACCGCGGCGGCCAGCGACACGACGCTCGTCCTCGTCGGTGCGCCGCCGCCACCGAACGAGCTTGCGGCTCTCATCCGGACCGGCACGATGTTCGGTCCGAAGATCGCCGTCCTCGTCCATCCGACGGACCCGCAGACGCTGCCGCCGGACCGCCGGGCGCAGCTCGAGGGTCGGGCCTCGCAGGCGCGCCTCTCGATGACGCGTTCGGGATGGGACGTGGTGGTGATGTCGCCATCCGATCGACTGAAAGACGTATGGAACACGAACAAGACGCGTCCGCTCGTCGTCAGCGGCTCGTAGCGGTCGTCGCCGTCGCCGCGCTCGCCGCGACGATGGCGCTCGCGTTCGGCCGGGTGTTCGAGGGCACGCGTCCGACGTTCCAACTGATTGTCGCGGCCGTCGGCTCGGTCGCGGTCGCGGGTCTGTGCGAACGTCGCGGCCTCGTCGTGGCACTCGTCGTGAGCGCTACGGGGCTCGCCTTCGCCCTCACATGGCTCGTGTACCCGCAGACCGCGTGGTACGGCCTTCCAAGCACAAGCACACTCCGCGCGATCGGACGCTCGCTCGAGTTCGTCGCTCAGCAGGCTCGTCTCCGAGTGGCACCGTCGCCGCCGCTCGCACCGTTGATGCTGGCCGCCGTCACCTCGACGTGGACGGCCGCGTTCTCCACCCACGCGCTCGCCGTCCGCGCCGGGAGTCCGCTGCTGGCCGTCCTCCCGTCGGTCGCGCTCGTCGGGTTCGCCGACACGGTGCTCGGGGACGGACCACGTCCCGCGTACGCCATCCTGTTCCTGTCTGCGGTGCTCGCCGTGGTGTTCGTGGACGGTTTGAGGCGCGTCCGGCAGTGGGGGCCGATGTGGTTCTCCTTTCGCAAGCGGCGCCTCTCGAGCGTCGCGTCTCGCGGCGCGCGCCGCATCGCGCTCGTTGCGTTGCTCTCCGCGGCGCTGCTGCCGGGACTCCTCCCCGGGTTCCGCGCTGCCGCGCTCGTCGACTTCTCGACCGGAGGCGAGGACGGCGTCGGGCTCGACCCGTTCGTCGGGATCCTCGCGCAGCTCGAGCAGGAAGATCCCGTCGACCTGTTCCAGGTCACATCCCCCGGAGGACCCGCGTACTGGCGCCTGTACGCGCTCGATCGCTTCGACGGGGCCACGTGGAGCAGCAGCGATCCGCTCGCCGAGCAGGGACAGGCCTTCGGCTCATCCGCGGCGCTCCGACCGGTTCCGCTCCCTCAGGACGCTCAGCCGCTCCAGCAGCAGTTCCGGATCCTCCACGGCATCGACGATCCGTGGCTCCCGATGGCGCACCCGGCCGAACAGGTCACGGTCCCGTTCGGCGATCTCCGCTACAACCAGATCCTCAACACGGTCGTCCTCGCGGGTGGGCTCGAGGAGGGGCTCGTGTACGGCGTGACGTCGAGAGTGGTCGCCCCGTCGCCTCAGGAGCTCGACCTCGTGAGGTTCGAAGCACCCACACAGTACGGACAATGGACGGAGGTCCCCGAGAACGTCGACCCGCGCGTGCGCGAGCTCGCCGTCGAATGGACGGCCGATGCCGAAACGCCGTACGGCCAGATTCTGGCGTTACAGAACCGGTTCCGGAACGGCAACTTCTCATACACACAAGACGTCGAACCGGTCGAAGGCACCGACCCGATCCTCCATTTCCTCACCGAGTCGAAGCGCGGTTTCTGCCAGCAGTTCGCGACGGCGATGGCGGTCATGGCGCGGGCACTCGGCTATCCCGCCCGAGTCGCCGTCGGCTTTCGCGAGGGTGAACGGCTGGGCGACACGTACACCGTCGACTCGAGGGACGCTCATGCCTGGGTCGAGGTCTTCTTCCCCGGCTACGGCTGGCTGCCGTTCGAGCCGACGCCGAGCCGGGCAAATCCGATCGAGACGATCCCCGGCTCATACTCGAACGCCACGACCACCGGCGACGCGGACGGGACGGCGGGGCAGGGCGGCGCGGTTGGCGACGCCGGCTCGGGCACGTCGCTCAATTGCCGGAACCCGAGCGGGCGGCCGCTTCCTCGCGAGCTCTGCGGCCGCGGTAGCGCGGAGATCAGGGGGCCCGGCCGTTCTTCCGGTGGCGAGCTCCCCCCCGGCTTCCTGAACACCCGGCCGCCCCCGGAGAACGAGAACGGCTACTCGATCCCTTATCGGTGGATCTTCCTCGCCGTCGTCGTCGCCGGCGCCTTGCTGCTCGTCTTCGCTCCCGTCGCGAAGTGGACGTTGCGACGGCGCGCGTTCCATCGCGCTCGCGACCCGCGGCATCGCGTCCTCGCGGCGTACCGCGTCTTCGACGGCGTCGCCGCGGACCTCGGAGTCGGCAGGCGCGACGGCGAAACGGTCGAAGAGCACCGCGCGCGATTGTCCGCCGCCGTCGCGTTCTCCGACGGGAACCTGGGAGATCTGGCGAGGCTTGCCGAACGAGCGGCGTACGGTTCGTCGGCGCCCGCCGCCGAAGACGCGGACGCGGCCGTGGAGGACGCACGAGTGGCGATCGCCGATCTTCGGAGAGACGCTGGACTGGTTCGCCGGATCGTCGGGACGTACCGGCCGGGACTTTGACGTCGCGGGGCTACCACCCGGTCTGGGCATGTGCCGCGGCCTCGCGAAGCGCGCGGACGAACCGGTCGCGGTCATCCCGAAACTGACCGATCTTCGCGTCGAGGCCCGACGCGATCTCGTCGATCGCCACGAAGAACGCCAGTTGGCCCTCGTTCAGGGCGTCGATGATCTCGCCGTTGCGTCGCGCGACCTTGAAGATGCTCACGCCGTCGGTGATGAGCTTGACCTCGGACAGGTGCTGGTCCAGGTGAGCGCGCCGATTCAGGTACTCCCAGGCTCGGCGGACGCGCTGGAGCGACATCCCGCTCGTGAGGAGGGATCTGACGACCTTCAGGGCGACGAGGTCTCTGAACGAGTACATCCGCGGCACGCCGGGACGGCCTCCCGTGCCCTGAACGGAGGGTCTGACGAGGCCGATCTGGTCCCAGTACCTGAGTTGACGCGGCGTGCACCCGGTGAACTTGGTGGCTTGATGCGCGGTGAAACCATCCATCGGCGAAACGTGCGCCCTCCCTGACCGACCCGTCCGTTCCTAACGATCAACACAAGCCGGCCGCCAGCGTCGCCGAGGGAAGGCTCGACGTGCAGATGACGGTCACGCCCCGGGGGAAGGTGCCTTGTTGTACTGCGTTCGGCGCGGTTCCTGCAACCGCCCAGCGAGACGCGACGAACTTTCTTTGCGTTCGCGACGTGAGCAGATGAGAACGTTCTAGGGATCTGTCGGTGGCTCCTTGGGGCGGTCGCGGAAACGCCCAGCGATCCGTGCCAGAAAACCCGCAATGGAGAACCGACCGGAGTTCACCTGGACGACGCGAACCTGATCGCGGCCGAGTTGCTTCAAGTAGCGGTAGATCATCAGGGACGACGCGAGCATCACGATGAACCCCGCGGCCGCGACGTACAGCGAGGCGAAGAACGACATCAGCATCACGAAGCCCACGAGGAACGCGAACGCCGACCAGCGGATGCGACGCGCGAGGTGGGTGTACAGCGACGTTCGGCTGACTTGCTCCGCGAGGCGGGGGTCCTCCTCGGATAGGCGCTGTTCGATCTCTTCGAGGATCCGCTGCTCGTCCGGCGACAATGGCATCGGTGGCCGTGTCCCTCCCAGGAGGCCTGGTCGGCGTAGGTGTCGGTTCGATTATAGGAATGGCGTTCCCGTACCGGGAGCCATGCAAAACTCGATGTGCTACCCCCGGTCGGACGAGCCGCGGTCGGACGAGCCGCGGCGTTCGCGACGTCGGTCGAGGAGCGCCGCCGGCATCGCGCTTCCCAGGCCGAACCGTTTGTCGATCCGATCGACGGCGCGCTCGACGTCGCTCCAGCGCTCGCCGCGAAGGAGCGCCAGCTGCTGCTCTCCGGCAGCGAGGAGTCCGGTGGCCGCGACGCCGAGGAGACGTACCCGCCTCCTGGCGCCGGGGAGAGCGCGGAACATCTCGGACGCGTGGTGGTACAGGTCGGCGGCGACATCCGTCGGCGGGTCGGTCGTTCGCGAACGCGTCAGCGTGGTGAAGTTCGCCAGCCGAACCTTGAGCGTCACGGTCCTCGCGCGATACCCGTCCTCGCGCAGGCGCGCACCGACCTTCTGCGACAGCGCGAGGATCTCGCGCAGAAGCTCCTCGTGATCGTCAAGATCGCGATCGAACGTTTCCTCGTGGCTCACCGACTTCGGCGCCTCGTAGGCGACGACGCGTCGTGAGTCGATGCCGCGAGCGAGATCGTTGAGATTCGTCGCCTGCTGTTCGCCGACGAGGCGGGCGAGCACGGCGGGCGGCGTTCGGGCGAGATCGCCGACGGTCCGAACACCGAGTCGCGAGAGCAGCTCGGCGGTCTTCTCCCCCACGCCCCACAGCGCTCGGGCGGGCAACGGCGTAAGGAACGCGTCGACGTCCTCGCCGGTGACGGCGACAAGCCCGTCGGGCTTCGCTTTCCGTGACGCCAACTTGGCGACGAGTTTGGTCGGCCCGACTCCGACCGAGCACGCGATGCCGATGCCGTCGCGGACGTCTCGCCTGACCTTCTCCGCGATGGCCACCGGCGCGCCGAACAGCAGATACGCCCCCGACACGTCGAGGAACGCCTCGTCGAGCGAGATGGGTTCCACCGTCGGCGTGATCGCGAGCAGGATCTCGCGGAACCGGTTCGAGTGCGCCTGGTACGACTCGAAGTCGGGCGGCATGAACACGGCATCCGGACAAAGGCGGCGAGCTCGGACGGCGGGCATGGCGTTGCGGATCCCGTACGCGCGCGCCTCGTAAGAGGCGGACATCACGACGCCGCGCGTGCCGGCGCCGCCGACGACGACCGGCTTGCCGGCGAGGCTCGCGTCCTTCAGCACCTCGACCGACGCGTAGAAGGCGTCCAGGTCGACGTGGAGGATCGACTCGAGGATCTTCTGCCCCGGGGTCCGCACGACGTTCGCTTCGCTCACGGTGCTCACTCCGGCCCCCGCGCGGCAATCGTGAGGGAGCTTAGTCGCGCCACTCAGCGGCCGGCCGACCCGCCGCTCGAGTGCCAGAGCTTCCGCGGAACGGCGGCGGCGGTGGCCGGTCCCTCGTGCCCGAGCGCCTCGACGAGCCGACCGTCGCGTCGCGCTTGGTGCAGCGCGACGAGATCCCACACGTCCTCCGCGATCACGCTCACGCCCTTGACGCCCGTGCGACGGACGGTTCCCACGACGGCGAGAACGAACGAGTGGAACACCGTCTTGGCGACCTTCGGCTGGACGCTCTCGAACACCGTGACGTCGATCGGCCCGGTCGCGTCGTCGAGCGTGAGGAAGATGATGCGCTGCCCGCTCCGGATCGCTGGCGTCTGCGACGCGACCTTGACACCGACGACCATGACGCGCTCGTCCGCTCGACGCCGATATAGGTCGTTCGCGCGCGTCGCGCCGAGGTCTGCGATGAGCGGTTCGAAGAAGCTCACCAGATGACGACTGGCATCCAGGCCGAGGACCTCGAGCTCGGCGCGGACCCGTTCGGCGTCGGTGTACTCGTCGAGCGACGTTCGATGGGGTTCGTTCATCCGCGCGGTGAGTTCGAGCGCCAGCTGATCGCCCTCGCGCTGCGGCGCGGTCGTCATCGCGGCATACAGGCGGTCGCGGCGCGTGCCGCCGTCGATCTCGTCGAACCCGCCGGCATGCGCGATCGCCTCGACCACCGGACGCGAAACCGCCGTGCGTCTCAGGAAGTCCCCGACGTCGCGGAACGGACGATCCGCACGCACCTGCAGGATCGAGCGCACCTCGGCGTCGGAGATTCCGTGCACGTCGTTCAGCGCCAGCCTGATGCCGTACGTCGCGCGGGGAGGGGTCGCGTCTCGGGCGTCGTCGAGCGGAGCGGAGCCCGCAGAGCCGTCTTCAGCACGAACGTCGTGCGAAGCGGAGACGAGCAGCCCGAGACGTGCCCCGATCTCAGCGTCTCTGTCGAGAAATACGGGCTCGACGACGTACTCCGGCTCGGAGCGGTTCACGTCGAGCGGCAGGATCGGGATGCCGTGCTCGCGGGCGTCCTCGAGGATCAGCCGGCGCGGGTACATGCCGGGGTCGTGCGTCAGCACGCCCGCGAGGAAATGGGCCGGGTAGTGCGTCTTGAGCCACGCGGACTGGTACGTCGGCACGGCGAACGCTGCCGCGTGCGCCTTGCAGAACCCGAAGCTGGCGAACTCGGCGACGTCGTTCCACGTCCGTTCGGCGACCTCGTCGGGAACGTTGCGGGCCTTCGCTCGGCGGAGGAAGTCACTTCGCATCGACGGGACCATGTCGTCGCGGTCGAGGTGGCGGCGGATGAAATCGGCCTCCGTGAGCGAGTACCCGCCGATCGACGAGACCGTCCGCATGACCTGCTCGTGGTAGACGATCACGCCGAACGTCTCGCGGAGCGCCGAGCGGAGTGCGGGATGCGCGTATGTCGGCGCCTCCATCCCGTGTCGGCGCCGCAGGTATGGATTGATCATGTCCGACTTCACGGGGCCGGGCCGGAACAGTGAGATGTCGACGATCAGGTCCTCCCACCGGGTCGGCTGGAGCTTCTGCAGCAGCTCGCGCTGGCCGGGACTCTCGATCTGGAAGCAGCCGAGCGTGTCGGACGCACGGATCAGCTCGAACGTCGGCTCGTCGTCGAGGGAGATCCGATCGAGATCGACCTTCATGTGCTCGGTCCGAGCGATCTCGTCGAGCGCGTGTCGCATCGACGAGAGCATCCGCACGCCGAGGACGTCGAGCTTCAGGTAACCGAGGAGCTCCACGTCGTCCTTGTCCGCCTGGATCACGCGGTACCCCTGGAATGAGCGCTCGAGCGGAACGCGCGTCACCAGGTCGTCGTTCGAAAGCACGATGCCGGAAGGGTGCAGCGAGATGTGACGTGGGAACCCGTCGAGCCGTTCGGCCACCCGGAACAGCGTCTCGAGCTGTCCGGCGTTCATGTTCGAGCCGACCATCTCGGGCAATCGTTCGATCGCCACGCGGAGATCCCCCGCGCCGATGTGCGGAAACGACTTGGCGACCGTGTCGACCTCTGGCTCGGGCAGGCCGAGCGCCTTGCCCACCTCGCGCACGGCCGCGCGAGCCCGAAACGTATCCACCATCGCCACGCACGCGCATCGGTCGTCGCCGTACCGCGAGAGCACCATGTCGTAGACGTCCTCGCGCCTGGCCGATTCGACGTCGATGTCGATGTCCGGAAGCTCGTCGCGCATCGGGTTCAAGAACCGCTCGAACGCGAGATCGTGCCGGACCGCGTCGACGTCGGAGATGCCCGTCAGGTAGCAGACGATCGAGCCGGCGGCGCTTCCCCGGCACGCGCAGCGGATGCCCATCGCGCGAACGTCGGCCACGATGTCGGCAACGGTCAGGAAGTACGCCGAGTAGCCGAGCCGGTGGATCATCGCGAGCTCGTGGTTCAGCCGGTCCTCGATCTTGGCCGTCGCTTTCAGCTCGCGCCGTTCCAAGCCGCGCCAGCACCGCTCGGCGAGGACGCTCGACGCGCTCCGTCCCCGCGGCGTCGGGAACTCCGGGAAGTTCACTCGACGGAGTCCGATGTCGAACTCACACGACTCGGCGATCCCGACCGCCGCCGTGATCAGGTCGGGGCGCTCGGCGAACAGAGCGCGCATCTCGGCGGCCGGCTTCAGCCACCCCTCGGCGTTGCAGCGCGTGACGTTCGTCCGGCTGATCGGCACGAGCTCGCGCATGCACTCGAGCGCGTCGGCCAAGAAAGCGTCATCGGCGACGAGGTACCGGACGGGATTGGTCGCGACCGCGCGAACGTCCGCGCGTTCGGCCAGACGCAGGAGCGCGCGGATCTCCTTACGCGAGTCCTTCTCGAGCCGGTTCTCCACGGCGACGAACAGGCGGTCGCCGAACGCCTCGCGGTACGGATCGAGCGACGCGCAACCCGCGTCGACGCGACCGGCGACCGCGAGCGCGCCGGGCGGCGACCACGAACCGGCCAGCGCGACGAGGCCGGCAGCATGCGCGCACACCTGCTCGGGCGTCAGCGACGGATCGCCGCGATCGCCCGACATGTGCGCGTCGGTGATCAGCCTGCACAGGTTCGCGTAGCCCGCCGCGTCGCGCGCGAGGAAAACGATGCGTCCATCGCGCAACGGACCGAGCGGCAGCGTTCCGGAACCGCGGATCGTGAGCGAAGCGCCGAGGATCGGGCGGACTCCCTCGTGCTCGCACGCTTCGACGAACCTCGCCACGCCGTACAGGCCGTCCCGATCCGTGAGCGCGACTGCCGGCATGCCGAGCTCGCCCGCGCGCCGCGCCAGCGCCTCCGGCGAGAACGCGCCCTCTTTGATGGAGAAGTACGAACGCACGTCGAGATGGACGAACGTATCCACGGCTCAGACGGACACGACCACGAGGTGCATCTCAGTCCCACAGCCGCTCGACGTGCCACCGGTCGCGGAGATGGTCGTGATACAGGTCCCACACCGCGCCGCCACGTGCCTCGACGCGCCAGTACTCGCGGTCGCGTCCGTCAGCCCACCAGCGCCCTTCGATCCGCCATCGCCCGATCACGTCGGCGACCTCGTACCGGCGCCCCCGCCAGATGAACGCCGAGGGCATGCCGGCATCGCGCTCGACCCGGACATCGACCTCCTCGTCGTAGCGCTTGGACATGCTGCCCCCACGCCCGTGACCAGCGGTGGTCTCGGACGAATCGAACGTGTGTTCGAGTCCAGGAGAGACCGTACACCGGTGCTCCGACAGCGGTCAACTCGGATATCCGCGGTGAGTAGGCTTTCGACGCGATGGATCCGAATGCGCTCGTCGTGTGCGTTCCGAACTTCAGCGAGGGCCGTCGCGTCGGCGTGATCGACGCGATCTGCGATGCCCTCTCGAGCGTTCCCGGCGCGCGTCTCGTCTACCGGCAGGCGGACGCCGAGCACAATCGTCTGGACACGACGATCGTCGGCGCCCCGGACCCGGTGCGGCGCGCGGCGCTCGCCGGCGCGGCGAACGCCGTCGAGCTCATCGACATGGACGGGCACACCGGCGGACACCCGAGAATGGGCGCGGTCGACGTCATTCCGTTCGTGCCGCTCCGAGGGATCTCGATGGACGAGGTCGTCGAGCTGGCACGGGCGTTCGCGAAGGAGCTCGCACACGAATTGGACCTCCCCGTGTACCTGTACGACCGAGCCGCGATCTCGCCCGAGCGAGCGAGTCTCGCCGACGTTCGCCGCGGGGAGTACGAGGGGTTGCGCGAGGCCGTCGCGCGCGGCGAACGCCTCCCCGACTTCGGACCGCACCGCCTCGGCAAGGCCGGCGCCACGGCCGTCGGAGCGAGGAAGCCGCTGATCGCGTTCAACGTCTACCTGTCCGGACCGGTCGACGACGCGAAGGCGATCGCTCGCGCGGTTCGCGAGTCGAGCGGTGGCCTTCCTGCCGTGCGCGCGATCGGGTTCGAGACGCCGGACCGCGGCGGGGTCACCGTCTCCATGAACCTCGTCGACTTCGAGGTGACGGGCATCCGTACGGCGTTCGACGCGGTCGCCCGCCTGGCGGCCGAACGCGTCATGCGGGTGCTTTCGTCTGAGATCGTCGGCCTTGTGCCGGAGGCGGCGCTCGCGAACGACGACGCCGACCATGTGCGGCTGCAGGGCTTCGATGAGGAAACACAGATCCTGGAGCGGCTCGTGAGCGACGACGCCATGGAAGAACGAGTCCGATGAGCCAACGTGAACTCGGTCCGCAGACGATCGGCGCGTTCCTCGACGAGCTCGCCTCGGACGCGGCGACGCCGGGCGGTGGAGCCGTCGCCGGAATCACCGCCGCCGCCGGCGCCGCGCTGATCTCGATGGTGTGCAACCTGACGATCGGTCGCGAGAAGTACGAGGACGTCGAGGACGAGATGCGCGGCTACCTCGACGAGGCTGAAGCTGTGCGCGGAACGTTCCTGGACCTCGCCGAGCAGGACGAGCGCGCGTTCCAGGCGGTGATGACCGCGTTCAAGATGCCTAAGGGCGACGACCGGGAGAAGGCCGAACGGAGCGCCGCGATCCAGCGCGCGTACGAGGGCGCGGCGCGCGTGCCGATCGAGGTCGCGCGCAGGGCCGTCGGCCTGATGCCCGCGGCGACCGGGTGCACGGCGCGTGGGAACGTCAACGCTGCGTCGGACGGGCTCGTCGCCGCACTCGCGCTGTTCGCCGCGACGCACGGCGCCCTCGCGAACGTCGACATCAACGCCGGCGAGCTGAAGGATGAAACGGTGGCCGGCGAGCTGCGCTCGGAGACGGCGTCGCTCAAAACCCAGGCCGACGAGCTGCTCCGCGGGGCGCAGGCCGAGTTCGCCGAACGGATGTCCTGAGCGACGTGCGCCGATTTCAGCCGGGCGAGGCCGTCGTCCTGCGCGAGGTCCTTCGAAACAGGATCTGGGTGGCGCGAGCTGTGAGGGTTGTGCGCGATGCCGACTACTGGATGTTCTACATCCCGCCCGGCACGCAGTGGGTCGGACCCGCATCCAAGCACGAGCGGCCGTTAGTCGGCCTGAAGGCGCCCGGCGCTACATGGACGCTCGCGGAGCACGTGTGGAGGAGCGCGCACGTCCTCTCGTTCGCCTGGCCGGGCGCAGGGGCCGCGGTACTGCAGTTCTGGGACACGGGCTGGAATCCGATGTACTGGTACGTCAACGCGGAAGCTCCGCTGCGTCGGTTCGCGCTCGGGTTCGAGACCTTCGATCACGACCTGGATGTCGTGGTTGAGCCCGACCGGTCGTCGTGGCGTTGGAAGGACGAGGACGACGTTGCGACCGGCGTGGAGCTCGGCGCCTACAGCGAGGATGACGCCGCGGCCTTCCGACGTGAAGCCGAACGCGGCCTTCGCAGGATCCTGGAGCGCGAACCGCCGTTCGATCGGGGCTGGTGGTCATGGCGCCCTGACCCGAGCTGGTCGGCGCCCGCACTCCCCTCCGGGTGGGACCGGCTCGGCGACGCTCGCCTTGCCCACGAGTCGGCCAACCGCGGGGCGGAGGCCCGATGACGCTCGACGTCGTCGGCATCCGCGCGCGGTTTCCATCCCTAGCGCGCGAAGTCGACGGCCGGCCCGTCGCGTTCCTCGACGCTCCCGGCGGGTCTCAGGTGCCCGACGTCGTCATCGAGGCGATGGCCGGCTACCTTCGCCGAAGCAACGCGAACGTCCACGGCGCGTTCGAGACCAGCCGCGAGACCGATGCGCTGATCGACAAGACGCACCGAGCCGCGGCCGACCTGTTGAACGCCGATCCCGACGAGGTGGTCTTCGGCCCGAACGCGACGACGCTCCTGCTTTCGATCTCGCGATCGATCGCCCGAACGCTCGGGCCCGGCGACGAGGTCGTCGTCACGCGGCTCGATCACGACGCGAATGTCCGGCCGTGGCTGCTTGCCGCGCGGGACGCCGCCGCTTCCGTTCGATGGGTGGATATCCGCGGTGATGACGTGACACTTGACGGGTCGTCGTTCGAGGCCTCTCTCAACGAGCGGACGAAGGTCGTCGCGTTCACCCTCGCATCGAACGCGGTCGGAACGATCCCGCCGGCCACGGAGCTCGTTCGGATCGTCCGCGAACGGACCGACGCGATCATCGCGTGCGACGGCGTCCACCTCGCGCAGCATCGCCGGATCGACGCACGCGGCATCGGTGCCGACATCATCGTGTGTTCGCCGTACAAGATCTTCGGACCGCATCTCGGGATCCTCTACGGGCGACGCGAGCTCCTCGAGAAGCTCGACCCGTACAAGGTCAGGCCGGCGAGCGACGCGCTCCCCCACGCATTCGAGACCGGCACGCAGAACCACGAGGCGTTCGCCGGGTGGGTCGCCGCGGTCGACTACCTCGCCCGGCTCGGAGGCCCGAGGCCGAATCGTCGCGAGGCGCTCGCGGCTTCGTTCACCGATGTCATCGAGCCCTGGGAGCGTGAGCTCGCGGCGAGGTTTTTGAAGGGCATTACCTCGATGCAGCACGTTCGCCTGTACGGGATCGCCGATCTCGGTCGCCTGCACGAGCGCACGCCGACGTTCGCCGTCCGCGTGGGCGACCGCCATCCGTTCGAGACGGCCAAGCTCCTGGCCGACCGGGGAATCTTCGTGTGGGATGGGCACTACTACGCGCTCGAGCTGATGGAGCGGCTTGAGCTGCAGGACACGGGCGGAGCGGTCCGGATCGGGTTCTGCCACTACAACACCCCCGACGAGGTCGACCGGACGCTCGAGGAGCTCGCCGGGCTCAGTTGAAACTCCGTCGTACCGATGCGCACGCGTTGATGCTCGTGCCCGCTCCGAATCTCCCGCGTTACCGCAGGTCAGCGCGGTGCGTTGCTAGGATGACCGCCGTTCCCTCCCCGAGAGAGGACATCCCGTGCGCATCCTGATCCTCGGCGGCGACGGTTACCTGGGGTGGCCGACGTCGATGCGGTTCGCGCGCCTCGGCCACGAGGTGCACGCCGTCGACAACTATCTCCGCCGACACGCGCACGCCGAGGCCGGAACGGACTCGCTCACCCCGATCGCGGCCTCGCTCCCCGAGCGCGCGAGTGCGTTCCGCGAGGTTACGGGGCTCGAGATCGGCGTGAGCGAGGGCGACCTGCTCGACTGGGACGTCGTCGAGCGCGTCTTCCGCGACTTCCCGCCCGAAGCCATCGTTCACTACGGCGAGATACCGAGCGCGCCGTACTCGATGATCGACCGCGAGCATGCCGTGTTCACGCAGACGAACAACGTCATCAACACGCTGAACGTCCTGTACGCCATGGCGGAGTTCGCGCCGGACGCGCACCTGGTGAAGCTCGGCACGATGGGCGAGTACGGAACGCCCGACATCGACATCGAAGAGGGCTTCATCGAGATCCATCACCAGGGACGGAGCGACATCCTTCCGTTCCCCAAGCTGCCCGGCTCGATGTACCACCTGACGAAGGTCCACGACTCCCACAACATCCATTTCGCATGCCGCATCTGGGGCCTTCGCTCGACCGATCTGAACCAGGGCGTCGTGTACGGGATCGAGACCGAGGACACCACGCTCGACGAGCGTCTGAACACCCGTTTCGACTACGACGAGGTGTTCGGTACGGCACTCAACCGATTCTGCCTGCAGGCGGTGATCGGCCACCCGCTTACGGTGTACGGCGCGGGCGGACAGACACGGGGGTACTTGAACATCGTCGACACCATCCGCTGCGTCGAGCTTGCGATCCTCAATCCACCCGAGGCCGGCGAGTACCGGGTGTTCAACCAGTTCACGGAGCAGTTCTCCGTGCTCGACCTGGCCAGGCTGGTACAGAGCGCCGGGAAGCAAGTCGGGATCGACGTGCGCGTCGACCATCTCGACAACCCTCGCGTCGAGAAGGAGGAGCACTACTACAAGGCGACGCACACCAAGCTGCTCGACCTGGGGCTCGAGCCGCACCTGCTGTCCGGGACGCTCATCGAGTCGATGTTCGCGACCATCGAGCGATACAAGGCCCGCGTTGTCTTCGACCACATCTTGCCGGTGACCAGGTGGCGAGGCATCCGCGAGGGCTCGGCGCGCTGAGGGTCCGCGCGACGTAATCGATGCTCGCCCTTCGGATCGTGGGCGCCGCGCTCGCCGCGGCGTTCGTCGCCGTCTCGATCGTTCGCTACGGCCGGCAACGCATCAGCCGCCTGAGCCTGATCATCTCCAGCGTCATCGCGCTGGGCGTCATCGCACTGGCGGCGGCGCCCGGCGTGTTCAACCCGATCTTCGAGACGTTGAACTTCGCGCCGGGTTCGGGTCGGCGTCTCACGGCGGTCCTGCTGATCGCCGTGGCGATCCTGTTCCTTCTGCTTCTGCGGCTGCAGACCTACGTCGATACGAACGAGCGGAGCATCCGCCTGCTCGTCGAGTCGATCGGCAAGGCGTCGTTCGATCGGGACCGCGCCGCCGAGCTGCCCGCCGGCAAGCGCATCGTGGTCGTCTCACCCGCGTTCAACGAGGCCGAGAACATCGCCGCCGTGATCCACGCGCTGCCTGCCGAGGTCGAGGAGCACCACGTGGTCACCATCGTCGTCGACGACCATTCGGACGATGGAACCCCCGACGTCGCGAGGAGGGCCGGCGCGCTCGTGACCAGCCTCCCGATCCGCCGCGGCGGCGGCCTCGCGCTCCGCGTCGGCTATGAGATCGCCCTCGAGCTCGGCGCCGACATCGTCGTGACGATCGACGCCGACGGACAGCACCAGCCCGAGGAGCTCCCCGTGCTCGTCAAGCCGATCCTGGAGGGACAGGCCGATCACGTGAACGGCTCGCGGGTGCTCGGCGACTACGAGCGCGGCCCGTGGATCCGCAACGCGGGTGTCCATTTCTTCTCGTGGTTGGTGACGATCCTGACCGGGCAGCGCGTCACCGACATCTCGAGCGGGTACCGGGCGACGCGCGCCGACACGCTGCGGACGCTGATCCTCGAACAGGACCAGTTCTGGACGTCGGAGGTGACGATCGAGGCGCTCCGACAGCGCGCGAGGATCGTCGAGGTTCCCGTCACGTTCCTCACGCGGCGGGGTGGCGAGTCGAAGAAGCCGAAGTCACTTCGCTACGCGTGGAACTTCTCGAAGGCGATCGCCAAGACCTGGCTCCGGTAGTCAGGCCGTAGCGGCGGCGACCGCGACCTCACCCGCGAGCCGGGCGTTCGACTCGAGCAGCGCGATGTTGGCCTCGAGGCTCGAGCCGTCGGTTCGGTCCGCCACGCACGACAGCAGGAACGGCGTGACCGCCTTGCCCCGGACCCCGTCGCGTTCGGCGTCGTCCTCGCACGCGCGGACGGCGTTCGCGACCTCCGCCGCGTCGAGTGCGAAAGCGGCGGGGACGGGGTTGCAAAGCAGGATCGCCGCCGTCGAGCGGAGTGACTCCTGTGCGCGAACGAGCCGCGACGCGGCCGCGGCATCGTCCACGCGCTGATCTAGCTCGACATCAGCCGCCGCGACCACGAAGAACGGCAGGAGGTCCGTTCGATACCCCACCGTTGCGATGCCGAGCTCATCGAGCCGTTCCGCGGTCGCGATCGGGTCGACGATCGACTTGGGGCCCGAACAGACGAGCAGCACGCTCGTTCGAGACAACTCGAGGAGATCGGCGGAAACGTCGCCGCGTCGCGTGTGCACGCCGCCGATGCCGCCGGTGACACAGATGCGAACGCCCACTTCGGATGCTGCCCAGATCGTCGCCGATACCGTCGTAGCGCCGAGGACCCCGTTCGCGACGGCGAACGCGATGTCGCGCCGAGCGACCTTCGACGATCGTCCCGGATCGGCGAACGCCTCGAGCTGCGGATCGGTGAGTCCGACACGAACCGCGCTCTCCACGACGGCGGTCCACGCCGGAGTTGCCCCCGATGCGCGGATCGCGGCGGTCATGCGTTGGGCGCATTCGATGTTCCTCGGCGGCGGTAGCCCCTGCCCGATGACGCTCGTCTCCAGCGCCACGACGGCTCGTCCTGACGCCAGCGCATCCTCCACCTCCTCGGCGGGGAGGACGAGCTCGCTCACCGAGTGTCGGCCGGCGCGTCGCGTGCGGGTTCGCGTTCGGTGGCACGCTTGGATGTTGGCCACGTCTCATAGCTCTCTGCGACCTGCGCGCCGGCGCGGCACGCGGCCTGCAGCGCATCGCCCGGCGAACGGCCCGCGGCAAGCTGCGCGAGGAGCACCCCGTCGAACGCGTCGCCTGCGCCCGTCGGATCGAGCTCCTCGGCGGGAATTCCCTCGAGCCGGATCGACAGACCCTCCCACGACATGACAGCGCCGGCCTCCGCGAGCTTCACGCACACCACCGGATACCTCGCGGAGAGCGCATCCGCAGCGGATTCCCGTCGTCGGCCGGTCAAGATCTCCGCCTCGCGCTCGTTGACGAACAGGACGTTGGCGGCCGCGGTCGCCTCGAAGAAGCGGTCGGCGCCGAAGTCTCGCAGCATGGGCCACGAGGCGCCGTCGACCGCTAGGAAGCGCGCCCGGGCACGGTGCAGAGCGGCAGCGGCGGCCTCGTACGTCGGCTCATGTAGCAACGTGTATCCCGAGACGAGGACGGCCGTCGCTTGGATCCGGTCCGGGAGGTCCTGCGGCGACAGTCCGCCGTTCGCCCCGCGGTCGGCGACCATCGAGCGCACACCGGGCTCGTGCACGACGAGCATCGTGCCCGTGTCGGCTTCAGGATCCACCGTGAGCGCCGGCTCGACGCCGTGACGGATGAGTTCGTCGCGGATCAACGCACCCGCGGTGTCCGTTCCCACCCGGCCGTGGATCCGCGTTCGCGAGCCGGCGTGGGCCGCCCAGACGGCGACGTTCGACGCGCTTCCGCCGGGACGGACGAGCACTTTCCCGTGGACGTCGCCGCCCTCCTCCAGTGCCCCGGCCTCGACTCGGACGTCGAGCATCACGTCTCCGACCGCGATCACGTCCACGTCGGCAACCCTAACCGGCGAGCCAACGCGTCCATTTCGTCGATTTCATCTGGACGGAGACTGATAGGCGCAGTCGAAAACGATCCCGTTCACGCGCGGCGACATGCTGCTCCTATCCGGATTCGGCGATCCCGGCCGCTTCCCGCGCCCATCTGCCGAACGCGCCCCAGAACGGATCGAGGCCCGGGTGCTCCAGCGGTGAGTCCCCGTCGGGCGTGACGAGGACGCGCCCGTCGGACGGCGGGCGGATCTCACCGACGTCGGCGGCGTCCACTCCCGATTCGATGAGCGCGCCCACGAACGCCTCCGTCTTGTGGGGAACGACGGTCGCGATCAACGTCCCCTCGGAGATCGAGGTGTAGGGATCCATACCCGTGTGCTCGCAGATCGCACGCACCTCAGGCCGGACGGGAATTGCGGCGAGGTCGACCCGCATCCCGACGTTCGACGCGGCCGCGACCTCGCTGAGTCCGCCGACCACTCCACCTTCGGTCGCGTCGTGCATCGACGTGACGCCCGCCTGGCGAACGCCGAACTCGCGCGCGACCGTGGCTTCCGGCACCACGGTCATCTGTTCGAACAGCCGGTCGCCGGCTTCGACGATGTCGCGTCCCACGCCGTCCGCGAGGCGATCCGGGAACGTCGCCGCGAACAGCGCCGTGGCCTCGATCGCGGCGCCCTTGGTGACGACGATCCGGTCGCCGACGCGCGCCATCGCCGGCGTGACGTACCGATCTTCCGATCCTGACGCCATGCAGACCGCGCCTCCCACCATCGGCCAGTTGCAGCCGTCGTACCTCGCCGTGTGGCCCGTCACGACGGCGACGCCGATGCCCTCGCACGCGCGGTGGAACGCATCCCACAGCGATGTGAGCTCGTCGTCGGTGATCTCGGGGGGCAGGTTCAGGTCGACGGCCATCCACCGGAGCGGGAGACCACTCGTCGATGCGTCGGAAGCGAGGATGTGAACGGCGAACCACGCGGCACGCTCCCATCCGTACGCGGGCACGATGAACACCGGGTCTGCCGTGAGCGCCACGGCGACACCGTTCGCGACACGAACGACGCCTACGTCGACGCCGTGGCGGGGACCGACCAAGACGTCCGGATCTCGCGCCCCGAGGCGAGACAGGATTACGCGCTCGAACAGCTCCGCGGTCGCCTTGCCCGTTCGTTGGTCGCTCATCGCGTCGCGCCGGCTCGCTTCACCGCGTCGACCAGGCTGCCTACTGCGGCGACGGAGTCGTCCGCGTCGGCGACGGCGGAGATCACCGCGACACCGGCGGCGCCAGCGGCGAGGACGTCTCGCGCGTTCGCGGCGTCGATGCCTCCGATACCGACCACCGGGATGGACGTCGCGGCGACGATCCGGCTCAGCCCGTCGAGCCCGATGGGGCGAGCATCCGGCTTGGTCGAGGTCGAGAACACCGTCACCCCTAGGTAGTCGGCGCCGGCACGTTCGGCGACCGCGACGTCGTCGACGGTGCCGACGCTGACTCCGAGGACCGCGTCGGGCCCGAGAAGACCCCGCGCTCTTTCTGGATCGTCATCCTGGCCGACGTGCGCTCCCGCGCCGACCGCGGCAGCGACCTCGACGCGGTCGTTCACGACGAAGAGCACGCCGGCCGCGCGGCATGCTTCGGCGATCTCGCGCGCGAGCGGCAGCAACGATTCGTCCGTCAGCTCCGGCGCCCGGAGCTGAACCGCTGTGGCTCGGCCGGCGACCGCCGCGGCGGCGATCTCCAGATGACCATTCCCGCTCGCGCCGCGGCTCGACGTGACGACGTAGACCGAGAGCGAGCGCGGATCGAGTCTCATGTCCTCCCTCCGCCGGAATTACCCGGTGCAGGTTCGTCGGGTCGCCGTCGCCCGCGCTCCCCAAGAACGCGCTGACGGCCTCTCAGCCCGGTCGGTCGAGCTCCCCGGTGGATCGCTCCCAGGATAGACGCCGGAGCGCACGACTGGCCTGCGCCTCACCGCGAGACGGCCCGCCCCCGAGCCACACGCAACTCGCGCCGCACCTTCTTCCAATCGCTGTACCGAACGGAATAGATGACGTCGATCACGATCAGCACGACCGTATACGCGGCGATGACCAGGGCGGCCCACACGGGAGCGACCGTGGCCGGCCAGAACGCGAGCGCCACGAGCGGCGCGATCTTCGATGCGATCGCGCCAGACGCGTGCATCCACGCCCTCGCTTCGGGACTCGCCCGGAGGTATGTGGCGTAGTTCGTTTTCAGGCCGGGCGTCGGAGGAAACGGCCGGTCGAAGAAGTACGACGTGAACCGGATCCGGGCGGCGCGCCCAGCGAGCCAGTGCGCGAGCCCGTGGAGCGAAGCCGACCAGTCCGCGGCGGCGAAGACCAACGCGAGCCCGGCAACCATGGGCGACGTCGTCTGGACCGCGATGATCACGGCGGCAACTCCGGCGGCCGTGGCCCCGACGAGCACGGCGTTCCCGAACCAGATCGGGAACCGCAGCCGGACCCGCGATTCGAACGCCACGCGATCGATCCGTCCCGCCGCGTCCGCCCAGTGCGACGACAGCACGGGATCCCGCTTCACCCGTGACAGGAGCCTCCAGAAACCGAGCGCCGCCAGGTCTGTCTCGCCCTCCGCCACGGCGGCCTCGATCCGGGCGAACGCCTCCTGATAGTCCTCGACCGGCGTCGGAACGTTCACCCGCGTTCCCGGGTTCCCGGCCGTGCATGGCCTAGGATGAGCGCCCGGACGCGCCTCCGGCTCGTGTCCGTCAGCCCGCAACGGTCCAATCGCAACGCACGAACGATCGGGAGGCGAAGATCTCGAGGAGCACGATCCCCGAGCGGCCCATTGGGCGCGCCGGCCTCGACCATGCGCTCATCACGCTCGATGGCCGGTACCACGTGGTCGATCGTATCGCCGCGGGTGGTATGGGCGAGGTCTTCCGGGCCCACGACGCCGTGCTCGAACGCGACGTGGCGATCAAGGTGTTGCATCGACAGCTCGCTGGCGACCGCGGGTTCGTCGAGCGGTTCCGGCGCGAGGCCCGCGCCGCGGCGAGCCTGTCGTACCCGAACATCGTCGGCGTCCACGACTGGGGTGCCGTCGACGGCATCTACTACATGGTCATGGAGTACGTGCGCGGGCTCAGCGCGCGGGACGTGCTGAACGCGGAGGGCGTTCTGGCGCCGGCGCAGACGGTCGACGTCTTGCTGCAGACGCTCCTCGCGCTCGATCACGCCCACCGTCGGGGGATCGTCCACCGTGACGTCAAGCCCGAGAACATCATGATCACGCGCGAGGGCGTCGTGAAGGTCGCGGACTTCGGCCTGGCTCGCGCGTACGCCGATGCACAGATCACCGAGGCGGGAACCGTTACGGGCACCGTGCAGTACCTCGCGCCCGAGCAGCTGCAGGGCGAGCCGGCGGATCCCAGGACCGACCTGTACGCGCTGGGCATCGTGGCGTTCGAGCTCCTCACCGGACGACTGCCGTTCACCGGTGAGACGCCGATGGCGATCGCGTACAAGCACGTGAACGAGCGAATTCCCACGCCTTCCTCGCGGAACGCCGCGGTCCCGAAGGTCCTCGACGGGTGGGTGGCATCGATGACGGAGAAGCAGCGCGAGCTCCGACCGGAGTCGGCGGCGGAGGCCCGACGCGACCTTCTCGACGAGGCTACATCGCTTCCGCCGGCCCCGAACGTGGGGACCCTCGTACCGGACGTGACCGTGTTGCCGAGTCGCCGATCCCCCAATACAGCCGCGACCACCGTGACGATCGCCCGCGCACAGTTCCGGACGCGCCGCCGGGGTTGGCGCAAGCTCCTCGTCATCGTCCTCGGGTTGGTCATCCTGGCGACCGCGGCGTGGGGAGCGTGGACGTACGTGATCCCGCACCGCGTCGACGTGCCGAGCGTAGTCGGGCTGGACGTTCGCGACGCCCAGCGGAAGCTCGAGAACGTCGGCCTCGTCGCTCGCATCGCGCAGGGACGGCACTCGCTTCGGGTGGACGAAGGCGCCGTGCTCGACGTCAGGCCGGACGAAGGCACGGTCGTCGAGGACGGGACGCGCGTGGTACTCGTCCCCTCGGCCGGCCCGCCGCCGGTCCGCGTTCCGAACATCGTCGGGAAGACACTTGAGCGAGCCCGCGAGCTGCTCCGCGGCGCCGATCTTCGGGTGGGCGATGTCACGCGGGAGTACCACGCCGATCTCGCGGAGGGTCACGTGATCCGACAGAGCGTCGACGGTCGCGACGACGCACCGCTCGGAAGCGCGATCGACGTGGTTGTGAGCAGGGGTCCGAAGCCCCTTCCTGTACCGCGTGTCGCCGGACGGATCGTGGAGGACGCGACAGCACTCCTCGAAGACGCCGGCTTCGTGGTCGCGCGAAGCGACGCGTTCTCCGACGACATCGCGCGCGGCCGAGTCATCTCGCAGGACCCCGCACGAGGAAAGGACCTCCAGCCCGGCGAGACCGTTTCGATCGTTGTCTCTCTCGGGCCCGAGGAATTCGATCTACCGAGCTTCCTCGGGTTGGGGCGGGATGAAGCGATCGCGCGCATCCACGCACTCAGTCTCGAAGCGCAGGTCGTACCGGTGCCCGGCGGAAACGGCAGCACGGTCGTCAGTCAGCTTCCCCCGGTCGGCGAGACCGTCCGCGTCGGCGACACCATCGCGATCTACGTGGCGTGAGGGTCGGCGCGCACCTCCGAACGCCGGGGGGTCTGCGAACCGCGGTCGAGAGCGCTCGGAACGTCGGAGCCGACGCAGTTCAGCTGTTCATCTCCAACCCGCGTGCCTGGTCCGGGCCTCGGCTCGACACGGCAGAGAAGTTCGGCGCCGAATGGCGCGAGGGTGGAATCGGACCGCTCTTCGTCCATGCGCCGTACCTCGTCAATATCGCGTCGCCGAACCCCGAGTTCATCGGCAAGTCGCTCGAGCTCTGCCAGAAGTCGGTGCACGCGTGCGGTGTGATCCAGGCGGCCGGCTTCGTCGTCCATGCAGGCGCCGGAGGGCCGGGCGAACGCGCGCAGCCGCTCCAGCGCGCGACGGCGGTCCTCCAGGCGATCCTCTCGGCGACGCCCGACTCGACTCGGTTGCTCGTCGAGCTGATGCCCGGAACGGCCGGCGCGGTCGCGTCCACGATCCCCGAGGCGGCCGAGCTCTTCCAAGCGGTCGACGACGAGCGGCTGGGGCTGGTCCTCGACACGTGTCACCTGTTCGTGACGGGCTACGCGCTCGACGAGCCGGCCGGCGTCGAGACGCTCTTCAGCGAGCTGCACACGATGGGGCTGACGGGACGACTTCGCCTGATGCACCTGAACGACGCGAAGAACGAGCGCGGTTCCCGCCGCGACCGGCACGAGGTCGTCGGCGAGGGTTCGATCGGGCTCGACGGCTTCGCCGCGATCGTCAACCGACCCGAGGTGCGCGAGATCTCGGCGGTCGTCGAGACGCCGGCGTCGGGCGAGGCGCGGAAAGCGGAGCTCGAGCGCATCCGCTCGCTCGTTCAGTAGCGCGTCAAACGCACTCGCCGTCCCCCGCGTCGGTGAACTCCCGCTCTCCCGGCGCGGTGACGAACTCGAAGCGGTACTCGCCGTCACCGAGCACCATCCGGAGGACGCCGAACGAGTGGTCCTGAGCGGCCTCGCGGTTCGTCGCGACATCCCCCTCGCGCAGGTCGCCATACGTGTCGCCGCCCGTTCCGACGATGAACAGCCGAAGACCTTCGGAGTCGGCGCGACCGAACGCGTCCATCGGCGCGAACCGCTGGTAGTTGTGCTCGTGACCGGCAAGGACCACGTCGACGCCGTGTTCGTCGAGCAGCTCGTACAGCGGCTGCAGCTGGTACAGGAACACGCCTTCCGGATACGGCTCGGAGCCGAACAGCGGATGATGCATGAACGCGAGCGTGCACCCGACGGGGTGCGTGACGAGGTCCTTCTTCAGCCATTCGTACTCCGGCGTCCCGGGACCGCAACCCTTGTCGATCGCCGAGCTCGTCGTGATCGGGACGCGCTGGCCGAGCTCCGGTGTCCACGTCGAGCCCTTGCACAGCTGCGAGTTCAACGCGACGAGGTGCCACGAGCCGAGATCGAACGAGTACCAACCGCCCGGCGGATGCGCCCGGTTGCCGAAGTACCGGTAGTAACCCTCGGCGTAGAGCGTGTACGTTTCGTGGTTTCCCGGGACGGGATGCGTGATGTCCTTCAGGTCGGCGAAGAACCGGTCGTAGTACGCAATGAAGTCCTCGTACGCACTGTGCAGGTACTGCAGATCGCCCAGTGCGAGGAACGCGTCGGGCGCCATCTCGCGGATCGCCTCCGCGACGCGGTTGTAGCGACATCGGCGCTCGTGGTCGTGGGGCAAGGACTTGCACGCGACGTCGCCGACTGCGGCAATCACAGGACCCGTGGCTTGTCGCGGTTCGACCGCAGATGGATCGGCGCAGGCGATCACCAGGAGTCCGAGCGCGAACGCGCCCGTCACCACTCGACGCATTGGTTCCCCCCTCGGGTCGGTCGGGGGATTGCATACCGAACCGCATCGACCGGTCAACGCGAGCCGAAGCAGTCGAGAAGGACGCAGATGGTTGACGCGCTAGGGGCTCAGGGCTCGAGCTCGGCGCGTGGTCCCTCTTGGTAGCTGTACCGCTCCTCGCGCCACGGGTCTGCGTGGATGTGATACCCGCGAACTTCCCAGAAGCCCCTCTTGCTGTGCTTGGAGAACTCGAGGCCTCGCAGCCATTTGGCGCTCTTCCACGCGTAGCGTTTCGGAACGACCAGCCGAAGCGGGTACCCGTGCTCGGGCGTCAGGTCCTGCCCACCGTGGGCCCACGCCACCACCACGTCGTCGTCGAGCATCGCCTCCATGGACAGGTCCGACGTGTAGCCGTGCTCGCAGTGGGCGATCACCCACTTCACGTCGGGGGTCGGCTTCGCGCGCTCGGCGATGACGCGGAACGGGATCCCCGTCCACGTGTTGTCGAGCGTGGACCACCCCGTCACGCAGTGCATGTCCGCGGTGACGTCCTGCGGACCGAGCGCTTTCAGCTCGTCATAGGTCAGCGTGAACGGCTCCTCAACGAGCCCCGACACCTCGAGCGTCCACTCCGATCCCTGAGCCGCGGGGACGGGGCCGTACTGAAGGACCGGCCACGTCTTGACGAGACGCTGACCGGGCGGCACCCGCTTGGCGACCTCGTCGGGGAGCTTCTGGCCGAACAACTTCACGAGCCCACGGCGATCTGCCGCCAGGCTGAGAGCGCCGCCCCGACGTCGTCGTCCGAGATGCCGAGATGTGTCACCAGACGGACTCTCGGCGGGACGATCGTTGCTCCGACCCCCTCATCTCCCAGCCTACGGATCGCCTCGAGGGGCTCGAGGCCCATCGGCGCGGTGGCAACGAGAACCATGTTCGTCTCGACCTGATCGAGATCGACGGACCCGGGGAACATCTCGGCGAGCCCTTCGGCGAGCCGCCGCGCCCGCGCGTGATCGTCGTGGAGACGTTTGGGACCCTCCTCGAGCGCGACGAGCCCGGCGGCCGCGACGATGCCCGCTTGCCGCCAGGCGCCGCCGTACAGGATCTTCAGCCGGCGGGCTTCACGCATGAGGTCCGCGGGGCCGCACAGCAACGATCCGATCGGCGCGCCGAGGCCCTTCGACACGCAGAACATCACCGTGTCGACCTCGCGCGTCCATTCGGTCACGTCGACATCGGCCGCGGCCGCGGCGTTGAAGATGCGCGCCCCGTCGAGGTGCACCGGAACGGCCGCCACCTGGGCGACCTTGCGGATCCGGCGCATCTCGTCCGGCGGCATGACCGTTCCGCCCGCGTGGCCGGCGGTGTTCTCCACCGCCAGCAGGTCGACGACCTCGACGTCGTAGTACGTGTCGGGCTCGAGCAGCCGCTCGGCGATCTCTGCGGTCATCCATCCTCGCGGCGCGCTCTCCGTGCGAAAGGCGATGCCCGACAGGACTGCCGAGGTTGTCATCTCGGTCGACGCGACGTGGGCACGCGGCTCTGCCGCGACCAGGTGACCGTTTCCTGTCACGTGGAGCCGGATGCCGATCTGGTTGGCCATCGTCCCGGTCGGGACGAAGATCGCGCCCTCCATCCCGGTGATCTCCGCTGCCCGCTCCTGCAGGCGATTGACCGTTGGATCGCCGCCGTACCAGTCGTCCCCGACCTCGGCGTCGGCCATGGCGCGACGCATCGCCTCAGATGGCTTGGTGACGGTGTCCGAACGCAGGTCGACCCGAAACTCACTCACGGTCGGACCAGTATAAGGAGAGCGTTGGGATCAGCGGTTCGAGCTGTAGACGTCCGTCCGCTCCCACGTAACCCCTCCGGTGCGATCGACGCGAGCCGTGACGAACACACCCGCGCCGAACCAACGCTCGTCGAAGAGCTTCACGCTCCTCGGATGGAATACGTAGAAGCGATACGCCACGAGCTGGCCCGGCTCGTACGCAGTGAACCGTCGCGCGTACGCCGCCTCCGCGTCGGCGATCGATCGCTTCGAGGCCTCACGTGCCGACCCGAACAGCTGGATCCCGCGATCGGTTCCTCCCCATCGCTGCGACGAGTCGTAGACGGCGACCGAGGTCGCCGCGTTCGCTCGAAGGTTGATGGAGTGACGCGCGCTCGGTTCGGAGAGCCACACGATGTCGAATTGGTTCGTCAACGCGAAATAGGCGGTGTTGATGTGCGGTCGCCCCCGCGGCGACGTCGTCGCGATCGCACACAGCGTCGAGGCGTCGAGGAGTCGCCGGGCCGCGCGAGCGATCCGCTCGGAGTTCACGGGGCGCGTCGAGCGCTGGATCGCCATCGACGCTCCGAGCTCAGTACAGGAACATCGGTTTGCCGTCGACGTGACGGATCTTCGGCCGGTAGGCCTCCGAGTCGTACAGCGCGGGGACGTCGACGCGCTTGACGCCTTCGCGCACCACGTCGATCGGCAGGTTCACGTAGTTGCCGTTCCGCAGCGCCACCAAGCGTCCGTACTCACCCTCCGCGACGAGATCGGCCGCCATCACCGCGTAGTTGATCGCCACCATGAGATCGAGCGAGTCGGGCGAGCCCGAGCGCATCAGGTAGCCGAGGTGCTGGTTGATGATCCCGTCCCCGGTGATCGAGTGGAGCATCTCGCCCGTCACCTGGCCGATCCCCCCGAGCTTGCGATGGCCGTAAGCGTCCTCCTTGTCGCCCATGACCATCTCGCCGCCGACCAGCGTGGCGCCCTCGGAGATCGTCATCATCGCGTAGTTGCTGGGGTTCTTTCCCTTGTCCTCCAGCAGCAGGGCCGCCAGCCGCTCGATGTCGAAGGGAACCTCGGAGATCACCGCCCGATCGACGCCCGCAAGGTAGGCCGAGACGAGCGAGGTTTCCCCGCTATACCGACCGAACACCTCGACGACGGCGAGACGCTCGTGCGATCCGGCACTCGTGCGGAGCTGATGAACGAAGTTCACCGTGCGGGTGACCGCCGTCGAGAACCCGATGCAGTAGTCGGTCCCGTGGACGTCGTTGTCCATCGTCTTCGGGATCGCCACCACCGGTACGCCCTCGGCGTGCAACCGAAGGGCGAACGACAGCGTGTCGTCGCCGCCGATCGGGATGAGGGCGTTGATGCCCAGCTTGCCGATCACGTCGAGCACGTGCGGCGTGTGATCGCGTGGATCGTCGCTCTCGCGACCGAGCTTCAGGAACGCCGGCTCGTCCGTGGCGCGGACCTTCGCCGGGTTCGTCCGTGAGGTGTGCAGCACCGTCCCGCCGCTTCGGTCGATCGTCCGCACGGCGCCGGCGTCGAGCGGCGTGACGTTCCGGGTGATCGATTCGGGGTCGTCGAGGTCCGTTTCGAGCAGTCCCGCCCATCCCCGGCGGATGCCGACGACCTCGTGCCCCTCCTCCAGCGCGCGAAGCGTCGCCGCCTTGATGCAGGGGTTCAGGCCGGGGACGTCTCCCCCGCCGGTGAGGATGCCGACCTTCACCTGTGCGGACCTCCGTGGCGCGTGAGCGTCCCGACGGAAGGGCGCTCGCGGGTCGGGGCGATTGTACGGCCGAGATCTGTTCGTCCCGGGAGATCCTCGTCCCTGCCCTCATCGCACAGGTAGCATCCACTCGTGGTCGGCGCGTGGGGCCTGCTCGAGTGGATCTTCGTGATCATCCTGCTCGGCCTGGCCGGGGCGGTCGGCGCCGCGTTCCTCTTTCTCGTCGGGACGCTCTTCGTCAACCCGGGGCGGCGCAAGCGCTCGACGTGAGCCCCGACGTTCGACCGGGCGCAGAGGCGTTCTCGTTCGGCGACGGACCGATCGGCGTGTTGCTCGTCCACGGGTTCACCGGCTCGCCCGCATCCATTCGGCCGCTCGGCGAATGGCTCGCCGGACAGGGCCTCGCCGTCGAGGGGGTTCGGCTCCCCGGACATGGAACGGATGTCCAGGACCTCCGACACCGGCGAGCCGCCGAGTGGGTCGGCGAGGCGGCGCGCGGCCTCGACGCCATCTCCTCGAGATGCCGAACCGTCGTGGCGTTCGGCCTGTCGATGGGCGGGTCGATCGTTCTGGCGCTCGCGGCATCGCGATCTTCGGATGTCCACGGAATCGCGCTGGCGAACCCGTACGTGTTCGACTGCCGCCACCTGCTCATCCCAATCGGGAAGCGGTTCCTCAGGGACGTTCCCGGAACACCAAATGACATCGCGAAGCCCGGCATGGACGAGATGGCCTACGACCGGATGCCGGTTCCGGCGATCGTCTCGATGGCGGTGATGATGAAGCGGGTTCGAGCCGCACTCCCGTCGATCAGGCAACCAGTCGTCGTGTTCGCGTCATCGGTCGACCACGTGATCTCGACGTCGAACCCTCGGAAGATCCTGGCGAGGGTCGGATCGGAACGAACCGAGCTCGTCCCGTGTCCCAGGTCGTTCCACGTCGTGACGCTCGATCACGACGCCGAACTGGTGCGGGAGCACGTGCTGGCGTTCGCGCACGAGGTCGACCGCGCGAAGCTCGCGGCCCCGTAACGACTCACTCCGGACTGCCCTCGACCTCCGGAAGAACGAGCTCCGCCACGACCGGACGGTGGTCCGACGCCCCATGCACGTCCGGGACAGCCGGAACGATGGCCCGCTCGACGCGGATCCCCTTTGAGACGAACAGGAAGTCGATCCGAGCGGCCGGCCTGTCAGCCGGATACGTCTCGCCGACCACGTCGCCCCCGAGGAGCCATACGTCCCACAGGAGGCGTTCGGTCAGGTGAGTCACCGCGCGCCCCCCGGGCAGCTCGTTCAGGTCGCCGCCGACGACGAGAGGACCGTTCAGCTTGCGAAGGATCGGGATGAGCTGCTCGGCGTGATAGCGGCGCTCCGCGGGCCGCAGTCCGAGATGCACCGAGGCGGCCGAGATCCGAAATCCGGATCGGTCGAGTTGCGCGACCAGCGCACCGCGGGGGTAGAAGCGGGCCGACCCAGCGAACCGGTGGAGGCGGCGGTCGAGGATGCGCCACGGCCGTCGGACCAGAACCGCGTTCTTCACCCGTCGTCGGAACGGAGACCATGGGTCCCGCGCCTTTTCCATACCGACGGCCTTGGCGAACCTGCGTAACTTGAGCCGTCCACCGGACTCGTTCATCAGCAAGACGTCCGGAGAGAAGCGGTCGACGACGCGCGCGACGAGGTCGGCGTCGTCGCGGAACTGGCGGACGTTGTAGACGAGGACGCGCAGCTGCACGCGTCGAACCTACCCGCTCTATCGAGCGTCAGGACGCGACGATCGTCGTTCCAGCGGATCCGTCGAGCACGGCAACTGAGTCGTCGAGGTCGCCGATCGCGGCGCGGATGCCGCCGCCCTCGACGAACTCGATCCCCGCGGTGATCTTGGGCCCCATCGAGCCGGCGCCGAACTCCCGGGCCGCCAGCAGCTCGCGAGCTTCCGCGACGGTGAGCCGATCGATGTCGGTGGCGTTCTCCGTCCCGAAGCCACGCTGTACGCGACGGACGTCGGTGAGAATCAGCAGCGTCGATGCCTGTACATCCCGCGCCAGGATCGCCGCCGCGAGGTCCTTGTCCACGACGCCCTCCACGCCGATCAGTCTCGGTCCCTGCTCGGTCACGGGAACACCTCCGCCGCCGGCGGCGATGACGATGACTCCGTCGGCGACGAGCGAGCGAATCACCGGCGCCTCGACGATCGAGTAGGGCGTCGGCGACGGCACTACCCGCCGGTAACCGCCGTGCGCGTCCGGTTTGACCACCCAGCCCCGCTCGGAGACGAGCTCGTCCGCCTCCGCCTTCTCGTAGAAGGGGCCGATCGGCTTTGTCGGCTCCTCGAACGCGGGATCGTCGACGGGGACGCGAGTCAGCGTGAGCATCGTCGTGACCGGGCGCTCCTGGCCCCGCTCGTAGAACACGTCGCCGATGGTGACCTGGAGCAGGTAGCCGATCTGTCCCTGGCTCTGCGCCCCACAGACGTCGAGCGGCATCGGATGGATCCACCGGCGCGCCGCCTCCTGTTGAAGCAGGATGCGGCCGACCTGCGGCCCGTTGCCGTGTGTGACGACGACCTCCCAGCCGGCGGCGGCGATGTCTGCCACCCGCTCGGCCGCGAGTCGCGCCGAGCGGTACATGTTCTCGAACGTGTCCTCCTCGCCCCGCCGAAGCAACGCGTTGCCGCCGAGCGCAACCACGACGCGGTCCATGCGTCAGGCGATGACGGGCTTGAGGACGTCGGCAAGCGAGGGCGAGTCGGGAAGCACCTCGAGCTCGTAGCGGACGCGAACAGCGGGCTTACGGAAATCGATCACACTCCGGAGGTCGATCGGGGTCCCGATGACGACCAGGTCTGCGTCGGCTGCGTCGATCGTCTTCGCCATCTCCTCGAGCTGCTCGTCCGAGTACCCCATCGCCGGGAGGACGGGCCCGACGTCGTACTTGCGGAACGTCTCGTCGATCGTCCCCACCGCCCACGGTCGCGGATCGACCACCTCGGCGGCGCCGTGCGACCGTGCGGCGACGACGCCCGCGCCGAACTTCATGTCGCCGTGCGTGAGCGTGGGGCCGTCTTCGACGACGATCACCCGCTTGCCCTCGATCGCGTCGGGCTCGTCAACGGTCACGCGGCTGTTCGCCTTCACGATCGTGGCGCCAGGGTTCACCGCGTCGATCGTTCGAACGAGCGACTCCATCTGGTCGGACGTGGCCGAGTCGACCTTGTTGATGACGACGACGTCGGCCATTCGAAGGTTCGTCTCTCCGGGGTGGTATCTCGTCTCGTGGCCGGCGCGGAGCGGATCCGCCACCACGACGTGAACGGTCGGCTCGTAGAACGGAAGGTCGTTGTTCCCGCCGTCCCACAGCAGGACATCGCACTCAGCCTGCGCCTGCCGGAGGATCTCTCCGTAATCGACGCCCGCGTAGATGATCGTTCCGCTGGCGATGTGCGGCTCGAACTCCTCGCGTTCCTCGATCGTCGTGTCGTACCGATCGAGGTCCTCGATCGCGGCGTAGCGCTGCACCCGCTGGGCCTCGAGGTTCCCGTACGGCATGGGGTGTCGAACGGCCACGACACGCTTTCCCTCTTCCTTCAACGTTGCGGCGATCGCGCGCGTGGTCTGGCTCTTGCCGGAACCGGTTCGAACGGCGCACACGGCGACGACCGGAACGGTGGCCTCGAGCATCGTGTCGCGGGGGCCGAGAAGCAGGAAGTTCGCCCCGGCGGCCATGGCTTCGCTGCCCTTGTGCATCACGTACTCGTGGCTCACGTCCGAGTAGCTGAAGACCACGTCGTCGACCTCGAGCTCACGGATCAGCCGGGTGAGCTCCGTCTCGTCGTGGATGGGAATCCCCTTCGGATACCGCTCCCCCGCGAGCGACGCGGGATAGGTGCGGTCGTCGATATACGGGATCTGGGTTGCGGTGAACGCCACGACGACGTGGTCGGCATCGTCGCGGTAGACGACATTGAAATTGTGGAAGTCGCGCCCAGCGGCGCCCATGATCAGAACACGACGCGGCATGTCCGTCCCTTCAGGAAGGTTTGATGCGCGGGCGGAGTGAAGAAGGCCCGCTCTTCGCCCTGGAATCTACCCGTTCGCGGGCCGAACGTGCCCGGTCTCGGTGCGGGCTTGGCTCACGCGAGATCGCCCGGCACGTCGACGTCGAAGAGCGTTCGTCGCCGCGCGTCGAGCGCGGTCCACGTTGGCTCGTCGACGGCGGTCACATGCAGCTGGTCGAGCAGCGCGCGAACGCTCGCTCGGCCCGAAGCCAACAACGCGGGAGCGATCTCCACCGCGCGCTCCACGCGCACGACGCACGGCAACGGACGGACGTCCGAGCCGTCAACAAGCGCGACGGCGTCGCCATCGGCCACGCTGCCGAGCATCATCACGAGAACCGAACGCTGGAGCTCGGGCATGTCGCCGGCGGCGACGATCGCGAACGTCGTGGTGACGCTGCGCAGGGCCGCGACGATCCCGGCGAGCGGACCCTGACCTTCGCTCTCGTCGCGCGCGACGCGGATCCTCGGGCCGCCGGGCAGCGATGGCGCCGGCGCGTCGGGGGCGATCACCACGACGATCTCGTCGCACACCTCGGCCAGACGCGCAACGGCGTGATGCAACAGCGGCTCACCTAGGTACGGCTCCGCGAGCTTGTCTCGTCCGAACCGCGTCGAGCGTCCGCCGGCCAGGACGACGCCCGTCGCGTCAGGCAGGCTGTTCCCCCGGCGGAGGCGGCACCGCTCGATCCGCGACGGTCTCCGCCGTCTGCGTCTCCGGAACCGGCGCTCGATTCTGCACGTACTGGAACCCGAATCGTCCCTTGATGCAGAGGTGCCCGCTCGTGACCTCGTGGTCCCCCGGTGACGTCACCTTGACGATCGAGTTGTCCTGGACGTGGACCTCGAGCTCGCACCCGACGCCGCAGTACGGGCAGATCGTGTCGGTCACGGTTTGCTGCGACTCGTCCCACGTTCCGGCCTGGCGCATCTCATGCTCGCTGTTGAACATCAGCGCGCCCGTGGGGCACACACCGATGCAGTTCCCGCAGTACACGCAGGCCGACTCCGGCAGGCCGACATCGAACTCGGTCGAGACGCGAGCGTCGAACCCGCGGCCGGCGATGGCGATGGCGAACGTGTTCTGCGCGTCCACGCCGCACGCCTCGACGCACTTGTAGCAAAGGATGCATCGCGAGTAGTCGCGCACGTACAGCTCGTTGTCGACCTTCACCGGCTGGTGGACGGTGTCGGCCAGCGCCGGATCGGGGTCGTGATGATGACCGGCGTGGCGAGCGTCGCGTTCGCCGGCCGCCGCGGGCTCCTTCGGGGGGCCGTACCGCGATGGGTCCGCGTCGTAGTCCGAGAGCCACCGCGCGACGTCGCCTCCGGTGAGGGAGAGATCCACGGATGATCCGAGGAACTCGAGCACCATCCGCCGCGAGTGGCGGACGCGTTCGGTATCCGTCCGAACCTTCATGCCGCCCTCGACCTTGCGAGCGCAGGAGGGCACCAGCACGCGCGAGCCCTCGAGCTCGACCACGCATACGCGGCAGGCGTTGACCGGCGTGAGATTGTCGGCGAAGCACAGCGTCGGCGTGTCGACGCTCTTCGCGCGGAGCGCGTCGAGGATCGTGGAGCCCTCGGCGGCGCGAACGGGTTGGCCGTCCACCTCGATGTCGAGCAGCCGTTTCGGTGGCGCGATCGGGGTGACGGTCATCGCGCTCCGTTCCCTTCGAACACCCTCAGCCGGGTGATCGCCGACTCGACCGCGTTCGCCGCCAACTGGCCGAGACCACAGATCGACGCATCACGCATGACCTGACCGATCTCACCGATCAGCGCGAGCTCGTCCTGCCGTGACCCGATCGGCCGGTCACGCACCAACCGATGCAGTGCCTCCTCCTGACGGACCGTTCCCACCCGGCACGGCACGCACTGTCCGCACGACTCGTCTCGGAAGAACGCGGCGATCCGAAGCACGATGTCCGCGAGGTTCACGGTGTCGTCGAACAGCATGACGACGCCGGAACCGAGCGTCGCGCCGGCGGCCTTCGCGTCCTCGAAGGTGAGCCGCAGCCCGAGGTCTCCGGGACCGACGAACGTCCCCGCCGCGCCGCCGAGGAGCACGGCCTTCAGCTCCCGGCCGCCGCGAACGCCGCCCGCGAGGTCGATGAGGTCGCCGAGAGTGGTGCCGTGCTCGACCTCGTACAGACCCGGCGTCTCGACACAACCCGACAGGCAGAACAGGCGCGTTCCCGTCGAGTCGGGCGTGCCGAGCTTGGCGTACTCGAGCCCTCCCATGGACAGGACCTCGAGGACGTTGACGAGCGTCTCGACGTTGTTGATCCCGGTCGGCTTGCCGAACAGGCCCATCTCCACGGGGAACGGCGGCTTGTTCCGCGGCTCCCCGCGCTTCCCCTCGATCGAGTTGAACAGCGCCGTCTCCTCGCCGCAGATGTAGGCGCCGGCGCCGCTGCGCAGCTCCACGTCGAAACGGAACCCCTCGCCCATGACGTCCTCGCCGAGGAATCCGCGCGCGTACGCCTGCTCGATCGCCCGCTCGAGGCGGTGAGTCGCGAGCCAGTACTCCCCCCGCACATAGATGAAGCCCTTCTCCGAAGCGGTCGCGTATCCCGCGATGGTGAGCGACTCGAGCACCGCGAACGGATCGCCCTCCATCAGCACACGGTCCTTGAAGGTGCCCGGTTCGGACTCGTCCGCGTTGCATACGAAGTAGTGCGGCCGAACGGGCTGCTTCGCGACGGCATCCCACTTCACGCCGGCCGGGAAGGCCGCGCCGCCGCGTCCGACGAGGTTCGAGTCCTTCAATTCCTGGACAACGCCCTGGGGACCGAGCTCGACAGCCCGGCGGAGCGCCTCGTAGCCACCCAGTGCGCGATAGTCGCCGACCGATCCGGGATCGACGACAGCGATACGACGAAGCAAACGCCGTTCGCTCACGTTCTGCGGAACCGGGTGTTCGTCATGTCGCCCGATACTCCACCCTCCTCCCTCGACGAACGGTCGGAGGGTTTCCATCGACGCGCGCGGGATCTGCGGTTGTGAGCCCCCGCCGGTTGTTTGGAGGAACGCCGCCGGCGCGACGTCGCACAGGCCGAGGCAGGGACTCCGCCGAACGCTGTCCACTCTCGATTGCCCGAGCTCTCCCTCGAGATCGCCGATCAGCGCCTCGGCACCGGCGACCCTGCACGCGATGTCGTCGCACACGTGGAGCACCGTCGGCGGTTGCGGCTCGGTCGAGAACAGCGCGTAGAAGCTGGCTACGCCGTACGCCTCGGCCGGCGGAACGTCGAGGCGCTCACACAAGTAGCTTAGCCCTCCCTCGCTGATCCAGCCTGCCGAACGCTGCAGTGCGTGCAGTGCCGGAAGCAACAGGTGCCGTTGCTCGCGGAGCGCGTGTCCACCGCGCGCGATGTGCCCGTCGTGCGGGTCGGCTGCTGCCGGCGGGCCCAGCACGAGATCGACGGCGGCTCGTTCCTCGGCGGTCGGTTCGGCCGCCATCAGGCGGAGGTCCACGGCACCTCCGTCACTCGCCCCCGCCGCCGGAAACGATCGCCGGCGCGTCGAGCTTGTCGATGCGAACCGCCGTCGCCTTGAACTCCGCTGTCCCCGACTTGGGATCGGTGGCGTCGATCGTCAACACGTTCGTCTCCACCTGATCGGGGAAGTGCAGTGTCATGAACACGAGCCCCGCGCGAAGGCCGCGATCGAGCCTGACGGGCACGTCCAACGATCCACGGCGCGACGTCACTCGGACGATCTCGCCTTCTTCGAGGGCGAGACGTTCCGCATCCGACGGCGACACGTCGATCGACTCGCCGCGCCGGAGCGGCGAGGTGTACCCGCTCGTCTGCACACCCGTGTTGTACGAGTCCAGCCTCCTGCCGGTCGTCAATCGGAGCGGGAACTCGTCGGTGAGCTCGTCGACGGGTGGCTCGAATGGCGTGACGCTGAACGGCGCGGCCGGCCCCCGCTCGTCGGGATCCTCCTCCCACAGCCTCGCGTGGAGGAACTTCGTACCCGGATGGTCGTCCGATGGGCAGGGCCACTGGATCCCGCTCAGCTCCTCGAGGCGCTTCCACGACATGCCGGCGTGCATCGGCGAGAGCGTTCGGAGCTCCTCCCACGCCTCGAACGGCGTGAGGTCCCCCCAGCCGTAACCGAGACGCTTCGCGAGCTGGGCGATGATCCACACATCGTCCTTCGCTTCGCCCGGCGGATCGAGCGCCTTGCGAACGCGCTGCACGCGCCGCTCGCTGTTCGTGACGGTGCCGTCCGACTCGAACGCCGAGTTCGCCGCGGGAAGCACGACGTCCGCCATCTCGGCCGTCCGCGTCATGAAGATGTCCTGAACTATCAGGGTGTCCAGGTTGTCCAGGAGCTTTCGCGCGCGCTGGGTGTCGGCCTCCGAGCTCGCGGGGTTCTCCCCGATGCAGTAGACCGACGTGAGGTCACCTCGCTCCATCGCCTCGAACATGCCGGTGAGGTGCCATCCGCGCTTCGGCACGATCGGCCGGCCCCACGCCTTCTCGAACTTCTCCCGGGCGGCCGCGTCCGTCTCGATGTCCTGGAACCCGGGCAGCTTGTTCGGGATCGCGCCCATGTCGCCGCCGCCCTGCACGTTGTTCTGGCCCCGAAGCGGGTTGAGGCCGCTGCCGTACCGTCCCACGTGGCCCGTCAGCAACCCCAGATTGATCAGCGCGAGGACGTTGTCGACCGCGTTGTGGTGCTCGGTGATGCCGAGCGTCCAGCAGATCACCGCGCGATCGGCCTTCGCGTAGGCGTGGGCCAGCTCGCGGATCGCGTCCGCCGGGACGCCGGTCACCTCCTCCCCGCGCTCGAGCGTCCACTCCATCACCGAGTCGCGGTACGCGTCGAAGCCCTCCGTGCCTCGCTCGATGAACGAGGTGTGGTGGAGCTCGTTCACGATGATCTCGCGCGCGATCGTGTTCGAGAGCGCGATGTCCGAACCCACGTCGATGCCCAGCCACAGGTCGGCCCACTCTGCAGAGGACGTGCGGCGCGGGTCGACGACGATCAGGCGCGCGCCGTTGTGCACGCCCTTCAGGACGTGATGGAAGAAGATCGGATGCGTCTCGCGCGCATTCGACCCCCACAGCACGATGAGGTCGGAATTCGCGACCTCCTCGTACGAACTGGTCCCGCCACCTGCTCCGAACACCGTCGCCAGACCGACGACGCTGGGAGCGTGTCAGGTGCGGTTGCAGCTATCGATGTTGTTGCTGCCGAGGACCTGACGGATGAACTTCTGCGCGACGAAGTTCATCTCGTTTGTGGCCTTCGAGCAGCTGAACACGCCGACCCCCCAACCGGGGTTCCGATCGATCGCCGCCTGCAGACCGGACGCGGCCCTGTCCAGGGCCTCGTCCCACGTTGCCGTTCGCAGGCCGCCGTTCGAGCGGACCATCGGCTCGGTGAGCCGAACGAGCCCGTTCCTCATCGAGCGCGCTCCTTCCGGCCGTCCGTTCAACCCGATTGTAGGCCGCTCATCCCGACAGGTGGCGTGGCGGGATGGCGTCGCCGAGCGCGCTTCAGACGCGGATCCGCTCGGGATGCGTGTACACGTTGAACCGGTCGTCGCGCACGAACCCAACGAGCGTCATGCCGAGCCGTTCGCCCGCATCGACGGCGAGCGACGAGGGCGCTCCGACAGCGCTGATCACCGGGATGCCGGCGCGACCCGCCTTTTGGACGATCTCGAACCCGATGCGACCCGACACCTGAAGCACGCAATCGGAGAGCGGCAGGGCACCAGCGAGCAGCCGCTCGCCGATGATCTTGTCCACCGCGTTGTGTCGGCCGACGTCCTCGCGGAGGGAGCGCGGCTCGCCGTCCGCGGTGAACAGGCCGGCCGCGTGGAGGCCCCCGGTCTGTTCGAACACGCGTTGCGCGCGTCGAAGCGCACCGGGCAATCCCGAGATGACGGCGCCGGCGACCTCCGGACCCGGGGCGATCGGCGCGCAGTGCACCTCGACGTCGTCGAGCGTCGCCTTCCCACAGATGCCGCACGACGAGCTGGCGTAGAAGTTGCGACGAAGCAGGTCCGCGTCGAACGGCCGTGCCAGCTCGACGGTGACCACGTTGTAGTGCTGTTCGTCCGGCTCGAGGTCTTCGCAGTACGAAACGCGCCGAACGTCGTCCGCTCGATCAATCAGTCCTTCAGTGAAGAGGAACCCAGCGGCCAGCTCGAAATCGCCCCCCGGCGTCCGCATCGTCACGGCGACGGACACGGCGGGCTGGCCCGCGCCTTCGACGCGGATCTCCATCGGCTCTTCGGCCGCGAGGACGTCCGGGCGTTCGGCGGCGACACCGGCGTTCACCGCGGTTGCGCGGACGCGTGTGACGTTCCTGCGAAGGGGTACGGCCTCGGCCATCTCGGCCATTATGGCGCCCACCCGCGGAGCCACCCCCACGTGGTGACCCCCGCAACTCCCGCGGCGGAGTAAGCTCCTGCCCGCTTTTTGAACCGCGGGTCAGGGGTGCGGGGGGCTCAAGAAGTGAGCGAGCGCCGAGCGAGCGAACGTACCCCCCCGAAGGTGAGGAGGCGCGCGCACATGAAGAGCGCCCTGCAGATCGCCCAGGAAGCGACGCTTCGCCCGATCGCCGACGTCGCGGCGGACGCCGGCATCATGCAGGACGAGGTCGAACCGTTCGGCCGGTACCGCGCGAAGCTCTCACTCGACATCCTCGAGCGATTGGCCGACCGTCCCGACGGCAAGCTGATCATCACCACAGCGATCACGCCGACGAAGGCCGGCGAGGGCAAGACCACGACGTCGATCTCGCTGACGCAAGGACTCGGTCGGCGAGGGCACAACGTCATGTTGTGCCTGCGAGAGCCGTCGATGGGCCCCGTGTTCGGGATCAAGGGCGGCGGGACAGGCGGCGGCTACGCGCTGATCGTCCCCATGGAGGACGTGAACCTCCACTTCAACGGCGACTTCCACGCAGTGACGGCAGCTCACAACCTGCTCGCCGCAGCGCTCGACGCGTCGATCTACCACGGCAACCCGCTCGGTATCGATCCGGCGACGATCACGTGGCCCCGCACGCTCGACGTGAACGACCGCGAGCTCCGTTACTCGGTGATCGGACTCGGCGGCAAGGCACATGGCGTCCCACGCGAGAGCCAGTTCGTCATCACCGCCGCGTCGGAGGTCATGGCCGTGCTCGCGCTCGCAGATGGGTTGACGGACCTCCGCGAGCGACTCGGACGCATCGCCGTGGCCGAGACGGGTGAGGGCCAACCAGTGACGGCGGAAGACCTTCGTGTCGCCGGCGCGATGGCCGTGATCATGAAGGATGCGGTCAAGCCGAACCTGGTGCAGACCCTCGAGGGACAACCGACACTCGTCCACGCGGGTCCGTTCGGCAATGTCGCGCACGCCAACAACTCGATCATCGAGGATCGCATCGCGCTGAAGCTCGCGGACTACGTGGTCACCGAGGCGGGCTTCGCGTCGGACCTGGGGTTCCAGAAGTTCTGCGACATCGTGTGCCGCCTCGGTGGGTTCACGCCGAGCGCCGGGGTGCTCGTCACGACGGTTCGAGCGACCAAGTCACACGGCGGCGTCGCGTTCGACGAGCTGGCGAAACCCGACCTCCCCGCGGTCGAACGCGGGATCGCCAACACGGCTGCCCACATCGCGATCGTCGGCGAGTACGGGCTCCCGTGCGTCGTCTCGATCAACCGGTTCCCGACCGACGACGAGTCGGAGCTCCAGCTGCTCGAGAAGCTCGCGCGGGACTCGGGTGCCGAGAGCGTCGTAGTCAACGAGGGCTTCTCGCGCGGCGGTGAGGGCGCGGTGGAGCTCGCGGACGCCGTCGTCGACGCGTGCGAACGGTCCAATCGCTTCTCTCAGCTCACGCCGGCAGCGACGCCGATCCGCGAGCAGATCGAGGCGATCGCGTTGCGTCTGTACGGCGCGGACGGCGTCGATTACCTGCCGCAGGCTGAACGCGACATCGCCCGCATCACGTCGATGGGCATGGGCGATGCGCCCGTCTGCATGGCCAAGACCCACCTGTCCCTCTCCCACGACCCGACTCTGCTCAACCGGCCGACGGGGTACCGGTTGCCGATCCGCGGTGTCGTCCCGAGCGCCGGCGCCGGGTTCGTGGTGGTCTTGTGCGGGGACATGCAGCGGATGCCCGGGCTGGGCAGAACGCCGGCGTTCATGGGCATCGACCTCGACGAGAACGGCCGGACGGTGGGGCTTTTCTAGGGCCCCGTGCTGATCTGGGTCACCCCGCGACCTGGATCGACGCGACCTGGGCAGGACCCTCGACCTGGATCCATTCGGCCCGCGTGACGGCCTCGTTCCGGTCGAAGTCGAAGATCCCCGCCCACGGCACGGCTTCCCACGTCGAACCGCAGTCGGGGCAGACCCACAGCGACATCGTCTTCGGTTCCTCGCCGCGCGGTGGCGCGCAGGTGTGGAGCGGCATGGTCGCGCCTCCTCGAATCACAGACGTGTGATTCGAGCAGTGTAGACGCCGAGACCCGCGAGTCAACGACTCCCGGGGCTACGCCCGCGGGCGCTGCTTGTTCGTGTCGTAGATCGGCAGGACGTCGACGGTCGCCGGGGCCGTTCCCTCGCCCGCCGCCACCTCCAGCTGCACGTCGGGCGCCGCGTGACCGCTCCGCACGATGGCGATGCCGATCTTGCCGTAGCGGGGGCTGTCGGTGGGACTCGTCAAGACGCCGACCTCGTCGCCGTCCTTGGTAACGGTCGCTCCGTATTCCGGCAACGTCTCCCCTTCGACCTTCAGCGTCACCAAGCGGTTCGGCGGGTTCGCCGCGATCTCGCGCAGACGCTCTTTGCCGGCGAACTCGACGTCCTTGTCGAGCGCGACGAACCGGTCCAGGTTGAAGTCGAACGGCGTGCGCTGGTGGGCTTCGTAGTCGTAGTCCGTGACGATCAAGCCGGCCTCGATACGCAGGATCTCGATCGCCTCGGCTCCGAACGGCGTCGCGCCCGCCCCAACCACCGCGTTCCACAGCTCCGTCGCGTCGGCCGGATCGGTGAGGAACAGCTCGTAGCCAAGCTCGCCCCCGTATCCGGTCCGGGACAGGTACACCGGCACGCCGGCCACCTCGACCGGGTCGGTGATGAACCGGAAGTAGCGCAGTTGCGACACGTCGGCATCGGAGAGCTTCTGAACGAGCTCGCGCGAACGGGGCCCGATCACGCCGAGATGCGGCATCTTCGGCGCGATCCACTCGGTCTCCACGTCGAACCGGCCGAGCATCGCGCCGAAGTACTCGTCGTGGTCCTTGCCGTTCGTCATGACCCAGCAGTGACCGTCGCGGCCCGTGTTGAACACCGTCCCGTCGTCGACCATCAGCCCTTCGTCGTCGAGGAACGCCCCGTAGCGCGCCTGCCCGGAGGCCAGGCCGACGGCGTCGTTGCTGAACACGTACTGCGCCGCTCGCAGCGCGTCGGGTCCCCGGAAGTCCCATTTGTTCAGGGGCGAAACGTCCCAGACGGCGACGTCGTCACGAACGGCCGCGTACTCCTTCTGGACGTCGCCGAACCCCTCCGCCCACAACCATCCGCCGTCCTCCACGTGGCTTCCGCCCTGCGAAGCGATGACGTCGTGGAACGCGCTCTTGATCGGCTCCTGTTCGCTCATCGAACCCTCCGGGGAGTTGGGGGACCTTCGCTCCGGGTCGGCGCAACGCCTCGCTTCCCGCTGTGGGCCCCTGCCGGGCGCATCCTCGCACGGTATTGAGCGGCCGTTCAACCTCGGCCGGGTCACGCGCCGCGGCGGATCAGCCCCATCTCGGTGACCACCACATCCACCGGTCGGTCGTGCTCGCCCCTGGGAACCTCGTCGACCAGCTGCACCGCGAAGGCCAGCCCGATCACGGGGGTATCGGCGCGGACGGTTCGCAGGAACCGGTCGTAGAAACCTCCCCCGTAGCCGACGCGCCCGCCGTTTCGGTCGAACGCGACGCCCGGCGCGATGACGACGTCGATCTCGGTTGATCGGACGATCTCCGCGCTGGTCGGTTCCATGGCGCCGAACGACGCTGCGGCCGTGGGATCACCCGGCACGTAGACGACCGCCGCGACCTCTCGGCCATCGACGCGCGGAAGCACGACGCGTTTTCCCGCAGCGTGCAGCGCCTCGATCAGCCCGGAGGTATCGACCTCTGAGCCGAACGACCAGAACGCCATTACCGTTCTTGTGTATCGGAGCTCGGGAAGGGCCATCAGGCGCTCGGTGATCGCCACGCTCCTCGCGCGACGATCTTCCTCGAGGAGCGCGTCTCGTTCGTGCAGTACTGATCGACGGATGTCGCGTTTGCGCTCGGCAAGGGCGTCCGGAAGGCGTTCGCTCACCCGAGCGTCGCGACCCTCGGGAGCACTCGTTCGGCAACGAGCTCGACGCGCTCGCGTCCGCCGGCGACGAGCAGGATCGCCCACGTCGCCCCGGAGCTCGCGAGCCGTTCGAGCCATTCCGTCGCGGCGAGGTCGTTGCCGACAAACGCGTCGTCCATGATCCCCCTCGCGCGGCGCTTTGCTTCGAGGTCATCCGCCTCCTCCCTGCTTCGTCCCACGACGACGGCGCCGGCCCACGTCGCCTCGACGCCTTGGTCGTGCGGTTCGTTCCGTAACAGCGAAGCGCGGTCGGCGAACGTCTCGACGTCCAGGTTCCATCCGTTCCAGCCGTCGGCCTCGGCCGCCGCGAGCCGCACGGCCGACGGTGACCTTCCACCGATCCACATCGGCGGCCCGCCGCCTCGGCGCGGTCCCGGCAGCAGCGGGCCGCGAATCGCCGGGACGAGCTCACCGCCTTCCCACGCCTCGCCGCGGAACAGCGCACGGATCGCGCGCACCGTTTCCACCAAGTGCCGGCGTCGCACGTTCGGCTCGAGGTACGGCAGACCGAACGCGTCGTGCTCCGCCTTGCTGAGCGAGTCGCCCGTCCCGATCCCCAGAACGAACCGTCCGTCCGCGACGTCGTCGAGCGTGACGGCCTGCTTCGCGAGGAGACCAGCCGGACGGAGCGACGCTCGCGTGACGAGCGTGCCGATCGAGACGACCCGAGTGATAGACGCGACCGCGGCGAGCGACGCGTATGCCTCAGCGGATGGCCGGTCGGACGGCGCGCCGGGTGGAAACAGGTGGTCGAAGGCGAACAGCCCGTCGAACCCGAGGTCCTCGGCGCGTCGGGCGAACGTGGGCACCCGTTCCGGGTCCGACGACGTCAGTGGGAGGACGAGCCCGATCCGCAGCCGGCTCACGCCCGCATGCGCCCGAGCTCTTCCAGCGCGAGGGTCGCCGCGCCGACCGCTCCGGCGTCGTTGCCGAGCCGGGCGGCGACGATCGGGACGCGGGGACGATGCTCCTCGCCCTCCACCGCGTCGACGAACGCCGCCCTCGCGGGCTCGAGCAGCAGATCACCGGCGACCACGGCCCCGCCCCCCACGACGACGATCTGCGGGTCGATGATGTTCACGAGCCCCGCGATCCCCTCGCCCAGTCGCCGCCCCGCCTCCGCCAGGACGCCGATCGCGACGTCGTCACCTTGCTTCGCCGCCTCGGTCACCAGGTGACCCGTCACGCTCTCCGGATCGCCGCTTGCCAGCCGGGCGAGTAGGGAGTCGGGGTGCGCGCGCGCCCGTTCACGACCGAGGCGCCCGATCGCTCTGCCGCCGGCGACCTGCTCCCAGCAGCCGAGGTTGCCGCAACCGCACTTCGGTCCGCCCGGCTCGACGATGATGTGACCGATCTCGGCGGCGAAGCCGTACGCGCCCCGGAACAGCCGTCCGTCCGAGACGATGCCACCCCCGATCCCCGTTCCGACGGCGACGAGAAGCATGTGGCGATAGCCGCGACCGGCTCCGAAGCGGTACTCGCCGTAGGCGGCCATGCTTGCGTCGTTGTCGACCTGACACGGGAGGCCGATCGCGTCGCGCATGCGTGACGCGATCGGCAGTTCCCGCCACGCGAGGTTGGGCGCGAATCGCAAGCTGCCGTCTGCGGCGTCGACCATCCCGGCCGCCCCGATCCCGATCGCGAGCACGTCGTCGGTGAGCATGTGGCGGGCGAGCTCGATCATCTGCGCCATCGTCGCTTCTTCGTCGTCGGCGCGAGTCGCGGCCTTCCTCCGATCGAGGATCTCGCCGTCGCGCGCAACTCTGAACGCGTTGATTTTGGTTCCCCCGACGTCGAGGCCGATCGCTTCGCCCTCGCCCACGCGGTGTTGCTTACAGGCGTTCGGTTAGAAACGCAACAGGGCGCCGATCCCCTCGAGCTCATGCAGGCCCTGGTCGAGCACAACCTCGACCCTCGCCCCCGTGCGGAACGCGGCCGCCACGGCCGATTCCACGACGTCGGGCACGCGCTGCATGGTCCCGCCGCAGGTCGGGCACCGGCCCACACGCGTCGTGAGTCGCCCGCACGCACCGCACGCAGCTCCCGGCGTCGACAGATCGAACGGCACGACGAGCTCGTCGACCCGCGCTTCCGAGACCGCTCGAAGCGTGTCCTCCAGGCCGATCACACCTCGGTCGGTCGCGGCGGCTCGCGAGAGGCGCTCGACCGCGTTCCGTTCGCGCTCGCGCTCCACGTCCTCCTCGAGCTGGAGGATCCGGTCGAGAACATCGCCGCGCGAGGCGGTCATCGCCAACGTGAATGTCGCTCGGACCCTCCGTCGCAGGTAATCGTGCAAGGACGTCTCGAGCTCGTGCTGCGGCTCGGGCGGACCGGCCAGCGCAAGCTGTTCGAACCTGGTTCGTCGCCACAGCTTGAACAGCGCGTCGGCGACGTGCTTGATGTGCCGAGTCCGGTGGTCGTCCACGTGTCGCTGCATCCGCATCTGCGCCCATCCGCCCTGGTCGTGGCGGCCGGGCACGTCGTCCCACAGGTCGCTGACCTCATCGATCCGCCCCATATCGACCAGGAACAGCCGTGCCTTCTCGAAGTCGACGAGCGCCACACCCGTCGGCCTGTACGTCTCGACGAGCGACTCGAGCGGCACGAGATCGGCCTCCGGCGCGACGATTGCGCGATCGCGGACGGGCCTCGAGACACGCACCACCTCCCACAGCCCCGCGCCGTTCGACGAGAACATGGCCAGCCCCTTCGTGTCGCCGCGATCGAACTCGTCTCGCACGAACTCCGACATCGCTGCGACGTCGCGATCGACCGAGCGGATCGCGTCGCGGTCGAGAGCCCTCGCCTGGCCACGGGCGTTGCGGAGAAGGTCGTCGAGCCGCAGCTCGTAGTCGGCCTTTCGGGGGTACCTGCGCCCGTCGACCGTGACGTACACCGTCGTGACGGGGAGGGAGGCGTCCCACTCCGCGAGCTTCCGGAGAAGTCCGCGGTCGAGCGCGGTCATTCGATGTCGATCCTCTCGAGCCGGCGCGATGTCTCGTCCTTCCGTTCGAGATCATCCGCGCGCGCGGCGATGACCGCGCGCGCCGCGAGGAAGAACTCACGCGCCGCGTTCAGCAGGTGTTCAACCGCGTCGGGCGACGACCCCTGTGTCGCCGTGACCGCCATGCAGATCGGACAGAACGCCACCGTGCACACCGGTCTCGTCGAGGCGTCCCCGCTCGTGTCGGCGGTCGCCCGTCCCGTCCGTTGAGGGCCCGACTTCGCCCTGGCCTCAGCCACGCTCGCTCATGTCCTCTGCGTTCCTGATGCCTCCCCGCCCGCCGAATGCGTGGCGGTGTCCGTCGGAGCGAAGGCGATCTCGAGTTGGTCGCCGACGAAGTTCGCGCCGCGCACCTCGAGCCGCTGCAGCGTCTGGGGGAGCGCGAGGTTCCGCTTGTACGTGCCGACGCGAACGTAGAGCTCATCGCCTCGTCGATGGATGTCCATGTCCTCACGCGAGACGAACGGCAGGCGCATCACCAGGACGTACCCTCGTCCGCGCCGCCGCACGCGGATCGGGTGGTCCTGGAACAGCACGTCAACGACTCGGCGGGCCCCGTACACCTCGTGCCCCATGTCCTCGAGCAGAGGGACGCCAACCATCTCGCGGTCGAACAGCTTGGCGGTGAGGATCGGAACCGGCTCGAACGACTCCTTCACCGTCTCCAGGTGCTCGGCCTGAATGTCCTTCCACTTGCCGAAGTAGGGGTCGGTGACGCCCTCGGGGATGATCCGATTCACGACCACGGCGTCCACGCGGTACCCGAACAACCCGAGGTACGTGTACGTGCGGCGCGCCTCCGCGATGACCATCTTCTCCGGGTTGACGACGAGCCGAACGGTCGAAGACTTCTCGTCCGTCAGGATCCGGTGCACCGCGTCGAGGTTGTGGTGCAATCGCTCGACCGCGGCGAAGAACCGATCGCCGGCGATCGGCAGCGACGTCATCCTCGTCACGATCGGCCGGACCCCGCGGACGAGCCGGCGCTGCACGGGGAAGATGCGCTCGATGTACCAGTTCATGATCTCCGGCAGCGACAGGAGTCGCAGCGTCTCAGCGGTCGGTGCGCAATCCACCACGAGTAGGTCGTACTTGCCCTCCTCGACGTGCGTCTTCACGTCGATCAGGCTGAAGATCTCGTCGAGGCCCGGGATCACCGAGAGCTCCTCTGCCTGGATCGTGTCGACGCCGGCCCAGTTCATGAGCTGTACGAAGTAGTCCTGGATCTCGCGCCAGTTGGTCTCGAGCCGGCCTTGCGCGTCGATCTGCTCGGCCCACAGGTTGTCCGTGACCGGGGTCGCGTGCTCGCCGATCTGGGTGTCGAACGAGTCCGCGAGTGAGTGCGCGGGGTCGGTGCTCATCACCAGCGTTCTGTTACCGGACGCCGCGGCCCGAACGGCGGTTGCGGCGGCGACGGTCGTCTTTCCCACACCGCCCTTGCCGGTGAAGAGCAGTACGCGCATCCGTGGGTAGCCTACCCGCCGGGGCCTTCTCCGCGGCCACGACTCGCGTGGAGGGCCGCTGAGGGAACGACGTCGGCTGCGGCCCGTGTGGAGGAGCGGTTCAGACGCCCTCGACGCGGCCCTTCAGTCCGTCGAGCGCGTTCTCGATGACGCGGCGCTCGCCTTGGGTCCTGACGAACCCGGGCAGCAGCACGCCCAGATCGACCGACAAGCGGTAGATCACCTTGGTCTCGCGGTCGTCGACCTGGGACAACAGGTACTCACCGGAGATCTGTGAGACGGCGCCCTGCGCTTGCGTCGAGAGCCACGACATGCCGCCGTCGGCGGGTGCGTAGCGGTACGCGAGCGTGTAGCTCGCGGCGCCGAGGACCGGTACGTCGACCTCGAAGTGCACCTTCGTGCCGAGTCCTCCTTCGCCCCGCTCGAGGACGCGAACGGACTTCACCTCGGCCCACTCCGGATACGCCTCGAAGTCCGTCAGCACGTCCATGATCTCCTCGGCCGATGCGTTGATGACGGTCTGGCCCTCGGTCTGCTCGCTCATGCGGAGACCGATGCTACTAACGCGACCACGCCGTTCTCCCGATGCGGCCGAGACCGACCGGAGTTGGCACTTCCCGAACGAGATCCCACGTGTTCTCGTTCGGGCCTACCGAGGCGAAGCTTGAGGCCTGGAATCTGCGGCCTCGCGGAGCCACCCGGCGAGCTGCTCGGCAGCGCGCTCCCACGTGAAGCGGCGCTCGACGAGGGTCCTGCCGGCCGCCCCCATCGCATCGGCGCGCGACGGTTCCTCGAGCAGACCGGCGATCGCGTCCGCGACCGCGGACACATCGCTTCCCTCGACGAGCACTCCGGTGACCCCGTCGATCAGCGTCTCCCGCGCGCCGCCCGAATCGCCCACCACAACAGGTCGAGCGCACGCGGCAGCCTCCAAGAAGACGAGACCGAGACCCTCGACCTCCAGGCCTCCGGCTCGGTTCCGGCACGGCATGGCGAAGACGTGACCTACCCGGTAGTAGCGGGGCAGATCTGCCTCGGAGACCTCACCGGCGAAGACGACCGAGCCGGCGGGCGCCTGCATCGCCAGCTCCTCGAGCCGCTCTCGGTACGGCCCGCCGCCGACGATCAGGAGCGCCGCGTCCGGAACGCGCTCGCGGATCGCCGGCATCGCCCGGATGAGCACGTCCTGACCCTTACGACGAACGAGACGGCTCACGGAGACGACGAGTCTCCGGTCCCCCAGAGCGTGAGCGTCGCGGATCCCCTCGAACGCCACGTCGGGATGGAACGTCTCGATGTCGGCGCCCGGGTACATCACCGACACCGGGACGCGCTCGGGGACGGCCGTGCGGACGACCCGCGCGATGAACGCACTCGACATCACGACCATGCGCGCGGCACGCGAGGTCGCGCGACGCATGAGGCCGTGTGCCCCGGGCGCGATCGACAGCCAGTACTCGAACCCGTGGGCTCCGGTGACGTACGGAGTTCCGCGCTTTGCCAGCCCCGGTCCGAGCAACGCGAGCGGGTACGTCGATCCGAACAACACGACCTCCGCACCGAACTGTTCGATCGCCGCTCGGACCTGGCGTGCGACGCCGGGCGTTGGCCACAAGAAGCGATCGGGCTGTCGGAACACGCGATACGGCGCGGTGGCGTCGAAGGCGTCCGCGCCGTCCCAGGCGGGGCACAGCACCGCGACGCGGTCCGCGGGGAGCCGTCCCACGAGCGCCTCGAGCGACCGCTGGATGCCGCCGATCCGCGGCGGATAGTCGTTGGTCACGACGAGCGTCCGCGGGATCTGCACGGCCGCCTATCCTCTCAGAGTGGTCACCCAGGCTCTGGAAGGAGCGGTCGACGCGCTGGACTCCGGTCGCGCGTTCGCCGAGCTCGAGGACGTCGCCGTCACCATCGTGTCGGGGGGCGACGCACGCGACTGGCTGAACGACCTCGTCACGACCGACGTCATGACGCTCGAACGCTTCGACTCGCGGCCGTCGCTCCTGCTCTCGCCGACGGGCCGGATCCGCGCGAGCTTTCACGTGCTGGGTCTCGGCGACACCGGGTTCGCGCTCGCGCAGCCGGCAGATCAGCCCGCGGGGATCGCCGACCTGCTCCTGCCGTACGTCCTTTCTTCGGACGTCACGACTTACCCCTCGCGCTTTCGATTGTTCGGGGTCCCGGGGGGCGAGGCGCCACCCACGTGGCTCAACGAGGTGTGGCGTCCCTCGGTACTTGCGGGCGGGTTCGACATCCTGGTCGGCGCGAGCGACGAGGACGCCCTGAACGACGTTCGCGAACGGCTCCGCGGCGACGGGCTCGAGGCTGTGGGACCCGAGGCCGTCGACGCGCGGCGGATCCTCCGAGGTGACCCCGCGTTCCCCGCGGATCTCGATGAGGAATCCCTGCCGGCCGAGGCCGGTCTCGACGGCCCGCCGGTGACCGATCGCTCGAAGGGATGCTTCCTGGGACAGGAGGCGGTGGCGAAGGTGGCGAACCGAGGGCATCCCACCCGAGTGGTCCTCCCCGTCGACGTCGGCGGGCCGGTCGCCACCGGCGAGGAGGTGCTCGCCGACGGGCAAAGCGCCGGCGTGGTCACGAGCGCGTGGGGGGACAGAGGTCTGGTCCGCCTCCGCTGGGAGGCGCGGGAACTGGAATTTTCCACAGCTTCCGGAACGCCGATCCGGCGGCGCTCAGGCTAGTCCGATCGAGCCACCTACTCCTCCCCCTTCGAGTTTTCAAGACTGTTTTCCACGGTCCTTCCACTGATACAAAGCGGCCGTCGCCCCCCGGTGGACCGAGGTGGACGACGTGGAAACGCGGCACGCAGGAGCGAAGGTGACCAAGGAGCGCATCGCGGGCATCGACCTGACGTCACTCCCACCGAACCCCTCTCCCCCAGACATGTGGCAGGAGAGCGCCGCCTGTCACGGCATCGATCCGGACGTGTTCTTCCCCACCTCGGAAGAGGAGGCGGGTCCGGCGCTCGCCTACTGCGCTGCTTGCGGCATCCGCGAGCTCTGTCTCGCGTGGGCGCTGAAGAACGGGGAGCGTTACGGCGTATGGGGCGGGCTGACCGAGCAACAGCGCCGCCGCCTCGTCCGCTTCGTGGCCTGAAGCTCGCGTCGACTCAAGACGCTTCTGCTCGGGTCTTGACGCTCGAACACGTGTTCGGATAGCCTGAACGCCCCCTCGCGCGGCCCGCCGGGAGGGACGCGGTGGCGCTCGAGGCCGTCCAGGGTGTTCTCGACGATGCCGTTCCTCTCGCCGACGTCACCTTCGTCGTCGTGGATCTCGAGACGACCGGCGGATCGCCGGTCGAGTGCGGCATCACCGAGATCGGCGCGATCAAGTTCCGCGGGGGCGAGCGCGTCGGCACGTTCGAGACGCTGGTGAACCCCGGCGTACCGATCCCTCGCCAGATCACGCACCTCACCGGTATCGACGACGCCACCGTTACAGGCGCACCCGCGATCGAAGCGGTCATTCCCTCGTTCGCCGAATTCGCGCACGGCGGCGTGTTCGTCGCGCACAATGCTCGCTTCGACTTCACGTTCCTGAACGTCGCGCTGCAGCGGCTCGCGTACGAGCCGCTGGAGCCGCCGCCCGTTTGCACAGCACGACTCGCGCGCCGCGTGGTGTGGCCCGATGTGCCGAACGTCAGGCTGCAGACGCTCGCCCAGTACTTTCGAACGACCGTCCGGCCAAGCCACCGAGCGCTTCCGGACGCCGAGGCCTGCGCCCAGGTCCTGCACGGCTTGCTCGAGCTGGGCGGGCGCCTGGGGATCCTCACGCTCGGCGACCTGCACGCGGCCGTCCGGGCACGAGGCCGGCCGAACTACGGGAAGATCCGCCTCGCCGACTCGTTGCCGCACTCGACGGGGGTGTATCTGTTCCGCGGACGCGACGGGCGCGTCCTCTACGTCGGCAAGTCGAACGACCTCCGCGCGCGCGTCAAGAGCTACTTCTACGGCGATCCACGCAAGAAGGTCGAGAACCTCCTGGCAGAAACACGTTCGGTCGACGGCGTGGAGTGCGCCTCGGAGCTGGAGTCGCTCGTCGTCGAGGCGCGGCTGATCCGAGAACACGAGCCGAAGTACAACCGCAGGGGTAAGACGTGGCGGCGCTACGCCTACCTCGCCCTCGACACGCGTGAGGCGTACCCCCGCATCAGGGTGGTCCGCGAGGCCAAGCGGCCCGGCGTCTACCTCGGTCCGTTCCCCTCCTCGCAGAGCGCGCGCTTGGCGAAGGAGGCGCTCGAGGAGTTCGTCCCCATCCGCCGCTGCACCAAGGCGATGCGCGCGTCGACGCGATTCGCGCCGTGCGCCCTCGCCGATATCGGTCGGTGCACCGCGCCGTGCGACGGCCGCATCACCCCCGAGCGTTACGGGGAGCTCGTCCGGTCGCTCGTCTCCTCCCTCTCCACTCCGGGCGGGCTCCTCGCGGCGCTCGAGGCGCGGATGCACACGCTGGCGGACGCCGAACGGTTCGAGGAGGCCGCGCTGGCGCGCGATCGACTTCGCGCACTTGCCGAGGCGCTCGCGCGTTCACGGATCGACGGCTGGCTCGTGGCGCCGTCCGATCTCATCCTTCGCGAGCCCGATGGGGTGGCGCTTCGACTCCGGCACGGCGCACTGGTCCGATCGGACCCCGTCGAGGCGCCGCTCGGGTCGCCCTGCCCGCGTGATCGCGCGGACGAGCTCGGAGCTCTCAGGGCGTGGATCGCGCGGAACGGCCCCACGATCGAGTCGACCGACGTCCCGCTCGCCGAGCCCGTCGAGGGGGGGTCGCGCCTGAACCACCTGCTGGCGAGGCTGCGGGCCTCCACGCGCTCGGCGTGACGCACGCGCGGTAATGATCACGTGCATGCCTGATCCAAGTAGGGCCGTCGATACACTTGGCGCGTGGAGACGGCCGTCATCGTCGAGGGCGCCAGGACGCCGATCGGCCGGTTCCTCGGCGCGTACGGCGACGTCTCGGTGGTCGAGCTCGGCGCCCTCGCGGCGCGCGAGGCGATGCGCCGGTCGTCGGTGGAGCCCGACGACGTCGACCAGACGATCTTCGGCCACGCGCGACAGGCGGGGAACGGTCCCAACACCGGGCGGCAAGTGAGCGTTCGCGCGGGCGTCCCCACCGACGTGTCGGCCTACAACGTCAACATGGCTTGTGGCTCGGGCATGAAGGCGATCCAGCTCGCCGCGCAGCAGATCGCGCTGGGCGAATCGGAGGTCGTGTTGGCGGGCGGAATGGAGAACATGTCGCGCGTGCCGTTCCTCTTGGATCGGATGCGTACCGGGTATCGCCTCGGCGACGCGAAGGTCTACGACGCGATGTACCGCGATGGCTTGGTCGACCCGCTCTCCGGACTGGTCATGGGCGAGACGGCCGAGAACCTCGTGGACATGTACGGCATCTCCCGCGAAGAGCAGGACGAGTTCGCGCTCGAGTCGCAGCAGAAGGCCGAAGCCGGACGCGGCTCCCGGGCCGAGGAGATGTTCGACGTCGAGATCGCCGACCCGAAGGGCGGGACGCTCGTCGGGAGCGCGGACGAACACCCGCGTCCCGACACCACGCTCGACACGCTGGCCAAGTTGCCCCCGGTGTTCCGCGATCCGGGCACCGTCACGGCGGGCAACTCAGCGGGCATCACCGACGGCGCGGCGGCGACCGTCGTGATGAGCGAATCGAGGGCGCTCGGAGAGGGGCGTGAACCGCTCGCGAGGATCGTGGCCTCGTCGTGGGCCGGCGTACCTCCGGAGATCATGGGGGTCGGACCGGTCCCGGCGACGAAGAAGGTGCTGGACAAGGCGGGACTTTCGCTCGCCGACATCGATCTGATCGAGATCAACGAGGCGTTCGCCGCGCAGATCATCGCGTGCGAGCGAGAGCTCAAGTTCGACCGCGACCGACTGAACCTCCTCGGCGGCGGGATCTCGCTGGGGCATCCGATCGGGATGAGCGGCGCGAGGATCGTCCTCACGCTCGCGTATCAGATGCGAGCGCGCGGTGCTGCGCTCGGCCTGGCGACACTGTGCATCTCGGGCGGGCAGGGGCTCGCCGTCATCCTGGAGCGCTCGTGACCGAGCTGGGTGCCTGAACGATGGCCGTTCACGCAGTCGTGTTGATCCAGTGCGAGATCGACGAGATCCCCGAGGCGGCTCAGGCCATCGCCGACCTCGACGGCGTCAGCGAGGTCTATTCGGTCGCCGGCGAGTTCGACCTGGTGGCCATCGTCCGCGTGGCGAACCACGACGACCTGGCCAAGGTGATCCCCGGCGGCATCGCCAAGGTGGAAGGCGTCGCGCGGACGGAGACGCTCATCGCCTTCCAGGTGTTCTCGACGCACGATCTGGAGCGGCTGTTCTCGCTCGGGTTCGACGAGGCCGGTGGCTAGTCACCCTCTCGGGCGCTCGGCAGCTCGATCGCCACGGGCAGCGCCGTCCGACCCCATTCCTCCAGATCGTCCGCGTACCGAGGGGCATACTTCTCCACGAGGAGTCGCCGCGCCAGCGAGTCCTCCTTCTCGTCTTCGACGATGCGGGCGCGACAGATCATGTCGCGGTCGCCGAGACGGAGACCGACAGTCCGGTCGACGCGGACGTTCTTCACCCAGTCACTCGCCTCGCCCCCGCCCGAGAGCAGGTAGACGGTGTCGGCGTGGAGCGCGAACCAGATCTCGATGGTATGCGGTGACCCGGTACGTCGTCCGGTCGTCGTGACGTAGCAGTAATCGAGATCGGAAGGTTCGACGCCTCCCACCTATCGCGTCGCCCAAACGATCAGGGCGACGATGACGACGATCGCGGCGACCAGGTACAGCAGGTCAGCGCGTTTCACCTTCCCCGGCTGCATCGCGTTAAAGCCCACGTCTAACCCCCGAGTTCGGGCGACAGTCCGTAATAGTCGCGGAACCGAGCCTCGGAGAGCCACTCGATGTGCTGTCGAACGGTCGAGGCGTACGTTCGCGCTTCCACGTCGTCACGACACGCCCGGGTGGCCACCTCGCGTCCCGAAGGATCGACGATCGCGACCACCCAACCACTCATGTCGCGACGGCTCACGACGCCGTAGCGATTCGTGTTCGACTCAGACCCGCTCGCGGCGACCGTGGCTGCGCTCCAGCCTCTCCAGATGACCTCGGATCTCGTCCAACACCGAATGCTCGTCCAGTACGAACTCCGGCTCCACGTCCGCCACAGTCTCCAGCGCGTTCTCCAGGGTGTTGCCGGCGGCCTCCGCTTCGCGCAGCGCATCGACGAGGACGGCGGCGTAGTCGACCTGGAACGGCTTGCCGTCCCACGGACACAGGCCGCCGTTCTCGAGGACCTGCTCGACGAAGAACTCGCGGCCGCAGCGACGGCACGTGCCCTTGATCTTCACGCTGTCTCCTTCGCTGCCCGCCGGTCGACGAGCTCCATGAGGCGATCCGTGAGCTGAAACGGGTCGACCGGTGGGGCGAGCCATGCGTCGGCGCCCGACCACCGCGCGAGCCACGCGTCCTGTGGCCGTGCGAGCAGGACGACGATCACGCCGTCGTACGGATCGGGGCGATCGCGCACCGTCCGCGCCAGCGAGAACGCGCCCGCGCGCGAGGCCAGCTCATCGGCGACGATCGCGTCGGGGCGCTCACGAAGCGCGATTCGCACCCCCTCGTCCCCGTTCGTCGCCTCGAGGAATCGGATCGGCTCGGCGATTCGACGCTCGATCCCGCGCACGACCAATCGCATCAGCTCGCGCGACCTGGGGTCGGGCGAGACGAGCAGGACCTTCACGCGCGGATAGTACCAACGGTCGTTCGGCGCCCAGAGCGCTTCGGCGCGGTCGCAGGCGACGTTGTCGTTACGCCGGTGCGCCCACGGTCCAGGTGTCGCCGGAGTGCAGGAGCTTCTCGACGCTTCCCTTGCCCAGGCGTTCGGTGGCCGACGCGACCTGCGCGATGGTCGCCTCGCCGAACACCGGCCGCTCGACCTCGCGGAAGACGCCGATGCACGTCGGTTCGATCGGCCGGTGCGACAGGTGCGCTAGCGCGAACGCCAGCGAGGGGCGTCCGTGAACGTCGTGGACAACGATCCGTTGGGGATCGGTCTCCGGTACGTTGGCGATCTCGAGCCGTCCGTTGTCGCCCACACGGACGCACCGCGCCCCCTCGTCGAACACGATCGGCTGCCCATGCTCGAGCCGGATCTGGTTGTGGACTCCCTGCGGCTTTTCGCGCACCGCGTCGAAAGCACCGTCGTTGAAGACGTTGCAGTTCTGATAGATCTCGATGAACGCGGTTCCACGGTGCGCCGCCGCCTGCCGAAGGATCTGCGTCATGTGCTGCCTGTCGTTGTCGACCGTTCGGGCGACGAAGCTTGCCTCCGCGCCGAGCGCGAGGGCGATCGGGTTGAACGGGTGGTCGACCGAGCCGAACGGCGTCGACTTGGTGACCTTGCCCTCCTCCGACGTCGGCGAGTACTGACCTTTCGTCAGCCCGTAGATCTGGTTGTTGAACAGGAGGATCTTCATGTTCACGTTGCGTCGGAGCGCGTGGATCAGGTGGTTGCCGCCGATCGACAAGCCGTCGCCGTCACCGGTGACCACCCACACCGACAGCTCCGGCCGCGCGGTCGCGATCCCCGTCGCGAGCGCAGGAGCCCGCCCGTGGATCCCGTGCACGCCGTACGTGTCCATGTAGTACGTGAACCGTCCGGAGCACCCGATCCCCGACACGAACACGGTGTCGTCGGGCTCGATGCCGAGCTCCGGCATGAACGACTGCACGATCGCCAGGATCGCGTAATCGCCGCAACCGGGGCACCAGCGCACCTCCTGGTCGGAGGTGAAGTCCTTCTTGGTCAGGGCTGCCATGGCACCCTCTCCGTTGCCCCCGGCGCCGTTGCGGTGGATCTCTGGGTCGGTCATCGCTCTTCCATCATCCTCAAGATCTCCGTCTCCAACTCCTCCGCGAAGATCGGCTGTCCCTGCACCTTCGTGTAGGACGTCGCGTCGACCAAGAACCGTCCCCGAACGAGCAGCGCGAGCTGTCCGAGGTTCTGCTCCGGGATCAACACCTTCCCGTACCGCGGGAGCACGTCACCGAGGTTCGAGGGGAACGGGCTCAGGTGCACGACGTGCGCCGTCGCCACCTCGCGTCCCTGGTCGCGTACGCGCCGAGCCGCGGCCCGGATCGTGCCGAACGTCGACCCCCATCCGACCACGAGCAGCTCGGCGTCGCCGTCGGGATCGTCCACCTCGACCGGCGGAACCTCGTCAGCGATCTTCGCCACCTTGTCGGCGCGAACGTGCGTCATTCGCTCGTGGTTCTGCGGGTCGTAGCTGATGTCGCCGGTGCCGTCCTCTTTCTCCAGGCCGCCGATCCGATGGCGGAGACCCTTCGTCCCGGGGATCGCCCATGGCCTCGCCAGGTTCTCGTCGCGCAGGTACGGGAGAAACTCCTGTCCGGCGTTCGGACCTGTGGCGAAGTTCGGGTCGATCGTCGGCAGTTCGTCCGCGTCCGGGATCAACCACGGCTCGGACGAGTTCGCGATGAACGTATCGGAGAGCAGGATCACCGGCGTGCGGTACTTGACGGCGATCCTGGCGGCCTCCATCGCGGCCTCGAAACAGTGTGAGGGGGATTTGGCGGCGACGATCGGCAACGGTGACTCGCCGTGGCGTCCGAACATCGCCAGGAGCAGGTCGGCCTGCTCGGTCTTGGTCGGCATGCCCGTCGACGGGCCGGCGCGCTGGACGTCGACGACAACCATGGGCAGCTCGAGCGTGACTGCGAGACCGAGCGTCTCGGCCTTCAAGTCCATCCCCGGTCCACTGGTGCCGGTGACGCCGAGGTCCCCCGCGAACGCGGCGCCCAGCGCGACGTTCGCCGCGGCGATCTCGTCCTCCGCTTGCAAGGTGATCACGCCGAAGTTCTTCAGCCGCGAGAGCTCGTGGAGAAGCTCGGAGGCGGGCGTGATCGGGTAGCTCGCGTAGAACAGGCGCAGACCGCTCCGCTGCGACGCGGCGACGAGACCCCACGCGAGCGCCGTCGCGCCGGAGATGTTCCGGTACGTCCCCGGGGCGGCAGGCGCGGGCTTGACGACGTACGACGTCGCGAACAGCTCGGTCGTTTCGCCGAAGTTGTACCCGGCCTTGAACGCTGCCACGTTGGCGTCGTACAGCTGCTGCTGGTCGCCGAACTTCTTGTGCAGCCAGTTGAGCGTCACGTCGACCGGCCGGCCGTACATCCACGAGAGCAAGCCGAGAGCGAACATGTTCTTCGATCGCTCTGCCTCTTTGCGAGTGAGTCCGAGCTCCTCCACGGCGCGAACCGTGATGGAGGTCATCGGCACCCGGTAGACCTGATACCCCTCGAGCGTCCCGTCCCCGAGCGGGTCGGCGGCGAACCCTGCCTTCTCCAGGTTCCGGGCGTTGAACGCGTCCTCGTTCACGATGATCGTTCCCCCGCGCTCGACCGTTCCGAGCTCCGCCTTCAGGGCGGCCGGGTTCATCGCGACGAGCACGTTCGGGTGATCGCCCGGCGTCAGGATGTCCGTCGAGGCGAACTGGATCTGGAACGCGGACACGCCGTGAACGGTTCCGGCCGGAGCGCGGATCTCCGCGGGGAAGTCCGGGAGCGTTGCGAGGTCGTTGCCGAGGACGGCCGTCGCATTGGTGAAGCGGTCTCCGGTCAACTGCATGCCGTCGCCGGAGTCGCCGGCGAATCGAACGATGACGCGCTTCTTCTCTTCGACCTGCTTCGTCATCACGCGGGCGCGGGGCGCCTTCGCTCCTTGCGTCGAATTCGAGGCCACGCGGGTCGGTAACCCCTGCACATCAGCGTACCGCGCGCATGCGACCTGCACATGTCGCGCCACAGGTACCGGGAAGCGACCCGTGGTGCGGACCGTCGGCCCGTCCCCTCCTACACTGACTCGATTCGGCGGGAGGAGCGATTGGCTTGAGGACGGCGAAGCTCGGATCGAACGGCCCGGAGCTCTCCGTCGTGGGGTTCGGCTCGTGGGAGGCCGGCATGGCCGCCGACTGGGGCACGCCGCCGCCCGAAGATCAGGTCGTCCGGGCGATCGCCACGGTCCTGGAGACCGGCATCAACTGGATCGACACGGCCGAGGTGTACGGCGATGGCACGTCGGAGACGCTCGTCGCGCGCGCGCTTCGTGGACGGCGCGAAGAGGTGCTCATCGCGACGAAGGTCGCGCCTCGCCAGGAGGGGACGGGCTTTCGAGCCGAACAGGTCCGCCGAGCCTGCCAGAAGAGCCTGAAGCGACTGTCGACCGATCGGATCGACCTGTATCAGCTGCACTGGCCGGACTCGACGGGCGTGCCGATCGAAGAGACGTGGGCCGCGATGGCGTCGCTCGTCGAGGAAGGCCTCGTCGGAGCGATCGGCGTGTCGAACTTCGACAAGGCCTTGATCGAGCGGTGCCACACCGTTCGACACGTGGACTCGTTGCAGCAGGAGTTCTCGATGCTCGCGCCCCAGGACCGCGAGCTGATCCGGTGGTGCGGCGATCAGGGCATCGGCGTTCTCGCGTACGGACCGCTCGCCTACGGCCTGCTGACCGGCGCCATCACCGCCGACACGGCGTTCGACAAGGGCGACTTCCGGCGCGGCGAGACGTCGCTGTTCGGCGAGGGCGGGCGAGACCGAAGCCTTGCCGTCGTCGACGCCATGCGGCCGATCGCCGAGCGGATGGGGATCTCGGTCTCGCAGCTCGCGCTGGCGTGGACGACCCGCCAGCCGGGCGTCACATCCGCCATCGCCGGAAGCCGGAACGCCGACCACGTGCGCTCGAACGCCGAGGCCGGCGACATCGTGCTCGACCGGGCGACGCTCGACGAGCTCGATCGGATCCTGGAGCTCGGACCGGCGTTCGCCTGATCGCTGTGTAGGCTCGCGGCATGGCCTACAAGCGGATCGTCCTGGCCACGGACGGCTCGGCGACGGCGCAGACGGCGGAGATCGTCGCGTGCTCGCTGGCGGCGGCGACGAAGGCGAAGGTGACGATCGCGCACGCGTTCGTCGATCCATCGAGAGCCGAGGCGGCGGTGGCGCGCGCGGTCCGCATCGCCGAACAGACCGGACTCAAGAAAACCCAGACGGCGCTGTCACCGGATGACCCCGCCGACGCCGTGGTGCGCGTCGCGGAGGAGCAGGACGCCGACCTCATCGTCACCGGAAGCCGTGGCCTGTTCCATGGCGAGCAGCTGATCGGGAGCGTGGTACGAAAGATCGTCGTGAACGCGCCGTGCGATGTGCTGCTGACACGCGCCCGCGACGAAGCCGATCGCCAGCACGGCTCACCCCCGTACCGGCGCATCCTCCTCGCCACCGACGGCTCGGCGACCGCCGATCGCGCCGCTCGGAAGGCCTACGCGCTCGCCAATCGCATCGACGCGTCCATGACGCTCCTGTTTGTCGGTCATCCAAAGACCGGTGAGCTCGTCCTCGGCGACACCGCGAAGTCCATCGGCGAGGGCGCACAGGTCGGCATGATCATCCTCGAGGGCGATCCCGCCGAGCAGATCGTTGGCACGGCCGACAAGGAGGGCTTCGACCTCGTCATCGTGGGGAACAAGGGACTCACAGGGGCGCGGGCGGCGCTCCTCGGGTCGGTTCCGCGCGACGTCGCCGAGAACGCGACGTCGGACGTGCTTGTCGCCCGGACGATCGCGCAGAACCTCTCGGAGATCAGGGCCGGCGAGGGCGGGATCGTCGAGACCGGAGACCACAAGGTCGCCGTCTTCCGCCATCCGGACGGAACGGTCACGGCACTATCGGCAACGTGCACGCACATGGGGTGCATCGTGAGGTGGAACGCGGCCGGACGGACGTGGGACTGCCCCTGCCACGGCTCTCGATACGCGCCCACCGGGGCGGTCGTGAACGGCCCGGCCGAACGCCCGCTGCCGCCGTCCGACTTCTGATCCGGCCGCCGGGCTTACGGGGTCACACCTGCCAGGTCGGTTTCCAGATCATCAGCCACGCGATGATGACGAGCGCGGCCGTCCCCCACGCGATCGTCAGCGTCGACGCGCTCGACCGCATGATCTGATCGAGCTCCTCGTCGCTTCGCCGCGGCACGCCGGACGGTCGCAGCTGGATAGCGTCCTTCAGCTGCTGGTAGTACGGGCGCGCCACGACGTACATCACGGCCAGCGTGGCCACGAGCAGCCCGAGCGAGATCCAGATCCACCAGAACCGCCACCAGTCCCCGTCGAAGCCGGCGATCACGCCGAACAGGATCAGCACGCCGAGCGAGACGTACATCCCCTGGATCGACGTGCCCGAGAACTGCAGGAGCTCGGCGATCCGGACACGGTCCCGCTCCTTGCGGAGGCGGAACGCCACCACCGCCGACACGCCGTGGAACATGACGAACGCCAAGACGCCCAGGACGTGGAGGAACTTCCACCAGCTATACGCATCGAAGATGTTCATCAGCCGGTGATCGAGCGCTCCGCCTGGCGAAGGCGCTTCGCCACGACGGCCAAGATCTTCGCGGCGACGGTCGGCTCCTCGCTGATGACGCGGTCGAACGAGCGCTTGAAGATCCGGATCGCCGTGACGGGGGTGTCCGCGACGACCGAGGCGGTCCTCGGGCCACCGTCGAGCAGTGAGATCTCGCCGAAGAATTCCCCCGGCCTCAGGTTGCCAATCGTCCGGTCGTTGAGGACGACGTCTGCCTCGCCCTGGAGCACCACGTAGAACGTTCCTCCGGGCCGGCCGGCCTGCACGATCGCCTCGCGAGGCCGGAACGAGACGACGTCGGCGTGCTCGGCGAGGCGGCGGAGGTCGCGGCGCGAGAGGCCGGCGAACAGTGGGACGCGCATCAACATGTCGACGTCGTGGCGACCGAGCGGCCGATCGGCGCGCGGCGGTCGCTCGCGGCGCTGGGCGATGCCGGCGGTGGCGACGGCGCGAGGGACGACCTCGGAGAAATCGTCGAACGGCGCCTTGGGCATCGCACGGTCTCCGTCTCGGCCGGGAACGCCGCAGCGTACCGCGTGGAGCGACGACGCTGGTCACGTAGGTCGACGGCCGGTAGCGTTTCCACATGAAGAGCGTCCGCGGCCGCCTCGACGCACTCCTGGGGGAACGGATCCTCGTCCTCGATGGCGCCTACGGCACCGCGATCCAGGGACGAGGCCTCACCGACGCCGACTACCGCGGCGAGCGCTTCCGAGACCATCCCCGCGACGTTCATGGCGACCCCGACGTCCTGAACCTCACACGACCCGACGTGGTGGAGGACATCCATCGCTCGTATCTGTCCGCCGGCGCCGACATCGTGACGACCAACACGTTCACGTCGACGTCGATCTCCCAAGCCGACTACGGGCTCGAAGACGCGGTGTACGACATGAACGTCGCGGGAGCGCGGATCGCCCGGCGCGCGGTCGATGCGTTCGGTGCCGACAAGTTCGTCGCTGGCTCGGTCGGCCCGACCAACCAGACGCTCTCGCTCTCTCCGCACGTCAACGATCCCGCGTACCGAACGCTGACGTTCGACGATGCGTGTACGAGCTACGCCGAGCAGATCCGCGGCCTCGTCGACGGCGGCGTCGACCTCATCCTGATTGAGACGATCTTCGACACGCTGAACGCGAAGGCCGCTATCGCGGCGGCGAAAGAGATCACGCCGGAAACGCCGCTGATGATCTCGGTGACCATCACCGATCGGAGCGGCCGGACGCTCTCAGGTCAGACGGTCGACGCGTTCTGGATCTCCATCGAGCACGCCGAGCCGTTCAGCGTCGGCGTCAACTGCGCGCTCGGCGCCGCCGAGATGCGGCCCTACCTCGAGGTGCTCGCGCGCTCCGCCAGCGTCTACACGACCTGTCACCCGAACGCGGGGCTCCCGAACGCGTTCGGCGGCTATGACGAGCGGCCGGAGACGACCTCCAAATACTTGCGAGAGTTCGCCGAGAGCGGTCTGGGCAATGTGCTCGGGGGGTGTTGCGGAACGACGCCCGACCACATCCGCGCCATCGCCAACGTGGTCGACGGCTTGCCGCCTCGCCGCGTCCCGTCGCCCTCGAGGCTTACGTCGTTCAGCGGACTCGAGCCGTTCGCGATCGCGCCGGACACCGGCTTCGTCGTGATCGGCGAGCGCCAGAACATCACGGGTTCGGCCAGGTTCCGCCGTCTGATCGAGTCCGGCGACTTCCAGGGCGCCGTTGAGATCGCCGCGGATCAGGTCCAGAACGGCGCGAACATGCTCGACGTCAACATGGACGCAGACCTCCTCGACGGCGCCAAGACGATGACGACGTTCCTGAACCTGATCGCCACCGAGCCCGACATCGCGCGCGTCCCCGTGATGGTCGACTCCTCCAAATGGGAGGTCATCGAGGCCGGTCTCAAGTGCCTGCAGGGGAAGGGAGTCGTCAACTCGATCAGCCTGAAGGAGGGCGACGAGGACTTCCTGCACAAGGCGCGAACGATCAAGCTGTACGGCGCGGCGGTCGTGGTCATGGCGTTCGACCAGCGCGGGCAGGCCGACACCGTCGAGCGAAAGGTGGAGATCCTCGAACGCGCGTACCGGCTGCTGATCGACCAGGCCGGTTACTCGCCGGAAGACATCATCTTCGACCCGTGCATCCTGGCGATCGCCACCGGGATCGAGGAGCACGCCTCATACGGCAAGGCGTTCATCGAGGCCACGACGATCCTGAAGGAGCGCTGCCCCGGCGTGAGGATCTCGGGCGGCGTGTCGAACCTCTCGTTCAGCTTCCGCGGGAACGACCGCGTGCGCGAGGCGATCCACTCGGCGTTCCTGTACCACGCGATCCGCGCGGGGTTGGACATGGCCATCGTGAACGCGGGACAGATCGCGCTGTATGAGGACATCCCGGCGGACCTCCTCGAACATGTCGAGGACATCATCTTCGACCGTCGTCCCGACGCGACCGAGCGGATGGTCGCATTCGCCGAGACGGTGAAGGGCGAGGCGACCAAGCGCGAGGTCGACCTCGGGTGGCGGGAAGCCTCGGTGGCGGAACGCCTGAAGCACGCGCTCGTCCACGGCATCGACGCGTTCATCGAACAGGACACCGAGGAGGCCCGGCAGGCGCACGAGCGCCCGCTCGACGTGATCGAGGGCCCGCTCATGGACGGGATGCAGGTCGTCGGCGACCTGTTCGGCGCCGGGAAGATGTTCCTGCCGCAGGTGGTCAAGAGCGCGCGAGCGATGAAGCGGGCCGTCGCATACCTGGAGCCGTTCATGGAGGAGGAGAAGCTTCGGCTGGGTCCTTCCGGCGACCGCTCCAACGGCAAGGTCATCCTGTGCACCGTCAAGGGCGACGTGCACGACATCGGCAAGAACATCGTCGGCGTCGTGCTCGGATGCAACAACTACGAGGTCGTCGACCTCGGGGTGATGGTTCCCGCCGACGTGCTCCTCGACACCGCGGCCGAGGAGGGGGCGGACATCGTGGGATGCTCCGGTCTCATCACGCCGTCGCTCGGCGAGATGGAGAACGTCGCTCGCGAGATGGATCGACGCGGCCTCGACTTGCCGCTCCTGATCGGGGGCGCGACGACGTCACGCCAGCACACCGCGGTGCGGATCGCGCCCGAGTACGGAGAGCCCGTCGTCCACGTCGTCGACGCGTCGCGCGTGGTGGGGGTGGTCTCCGACCTGCTCGACTCCGAACGGCGCATGAAGCTCGACCGGCAGAACCGCGAGGAGCAGGAGCGCCTCCGCCGGCTGCACGCCGAACGGCTGGAGCAGCCGCTGCTTCCCTATCGCATCGCGTTGGAGCGCCGGACGCCGATCGCGTGGCGGCAGGAAGACCTGCCGGAGCCGCCGTTCATCGGGACCCGGGTCCTCGAACCCGACCTCGCCACCCTTCGCGAGTACGTCGACTGGACGTTCTTCTTCACGGCGTGGGAGCTCAAGGGGCGCTACCCACAGATCCTCGACCACCCACAGCACGGCGCCGCGGCTCGCGAGCTCTTCGACAACGCGAACGCGTTGCTCGACCGGATCATCGCCGACGGATCGCTTCACGCGCGCGCGATCTACGGGTACTGGCCGGCGTCGGCGGAGGCGGACGACGTCGTGCTTGCCGGCGGCGTGCGGTTCCCGATGCTGCGTCAGCAGGCCGACCACGGCGACGACCGGCCGAACCGCTCGCTCACCGACTTCGTCGCGCCTGACGGCGGCGATCTCGCGGATCACGTCGGCGCGTTCGCGTGCACGGCCGGGCACGGGGCCGACGAGCTGACCACTCGGTTCGAGGCCGACAACGACGACTACTCGGCGATCATAGTCAAGTCGCTCGCTGATCGGCTCGCGGAGGCGTGCGCCGAGTGGCTGCACGAGACGGTTCGCCGCGAGTGGTACGAGCGAGGCCCGAAGATGTCGAACGAGGAGTTGATCGCCGAGCGCTATCGCGGCATCCGGCCGGCGTTCGGATACCCGGCTTGCCCGGACCACTCGCCCAAGCGAACGCTCTTCGATCTGCTCGACGCTCGATCGATCGGCATGGATCTGACTGAAACGTGCTCGATGACCCCGGCGGCGAGCGTGTCGGGCCTGTACTTCGCGCACCCGGCGTCGCGGTACTTCAACGTCGGGCGGATCGGCCGGGACCAGGTCGAGGACTACGCCCGGCGCAGTGGAATGGACCGCCGGGAAGCGGAGTCGTGGCTGCGCCCCAACCTCGCGTACGAGCCCGACTGAACCGCCGCGGCCGAACGGTCGCGGTTAGTGGAACGAATGCCCGCACGCGCAGGAGCCCTGCGCCATCGGGTTGTCGATCGTGAAGCCGGACGCCTCGAGCGTGTCGACGAAGTCGATCTTGGCCTCCGAGAGGTACGGGACGCTCATCCGGTCGATCACCACTCGAACGCCGAACTGCTCCTCGCTGACGTCCTTCTCGGTGAGCTGGTCGTCCAGGTACATCGCGTAGCGAAGCCCGGAGCACCCGCCCGGCTGAACTGCCACGCGCAGCGCGATGTCGTTCCGCCCCTCCTCCACGAGGAGGTCTTTCACCTTGCCGGCAGCGTTCTCGGTCAGCTGGATCATCGTCGGGCGAGCCTCCGTAGGCGTGTCGTTCCGTTCATTTTACCTGCTGCAACGCTCTGCAGATCGGTTCATCCTCCGCCTTCCTTGAAGTCGGCGATCTCGGCGCCGGTTACCCGCTCGAGCTCGCCGGGATCGGTCCGGAAGACGGCGTCGGGCGTTCCCGCGGCCGCCCACACCTCGTCGTGAGCGAGCAGGTCTCGGTCGAGGAACGTTCGGACCGGGTCCGGGTGCCCGAACGGCGGCGTGCCTCCGACGGCGAACCCGGTCGCCGCGCGAGCCTCCTCGGGGTTCGCGCGGCGCACCGATCGTGAGCCGGCGATCGAAGCCAGCCGTTCGGTATCCACGCGGTTCGCCCCGCTCGTCAGCGCCAACACTGGGGTTCCGTCGGCTGCCATGAATACCAGTGACTTCACGATCTGCGCGACATCGCAGCCGATGGCCGTGGCCGCGTCTTCGGCCGTCTTGGTTCCCTCTGGGAAGCGCCGCACCTCGACGTCGTGGTTCAACACGGCCGCGGCGTCCAGGAACCGGTCGATCGCCTTGCTCATGAATGGTCACGATACGGGCCGCGGGTACAATCCGCGCCGATCCAGGACCCCTCTCTAAGAGGACGTATGTCGACGCTCGACCGCACGACGTTGATCGGCATCGCCCACGCCGAGCGCGAACGCCTCGGCCGCACGATCCAGTACACGCCGGCGGCCGCGTGGGACGCCGACAGCGTCAGCGCGGGGTGGCGGAACCGCGACATCGTCGCGCATCTCGCGGCGCAGGACACCGCTGCCGCGCAACTCGTCGGCGGCGATCCCGCCGAGGAGTTCGACATGTTCCGGGAGGCGAACGGCGGCGAGCTGTGGGTGAACGGTTTCAACGAGTGGGCGATCAAGGTGCGAGACGAGCGACCGACGCGTCAGCTGATCGCCGACTGGGGGCGAGCGGCAGAGACGTTCCTCGAGCTCTGCACGCGTCTGAGCGACGACGAGTGGCGAACCAAACGTGTCGACTGGGTCGCAGGCTCGATCGGCGTCCGCTACCTCGTGCAGTCGCGGACGATCGAGTGGTGGATCCACGGCGAGGACCTCCGCGAGGGCGCGGGGCTCGAAACCAACTACCAGCACTGGCCGGTGTACCTCACGAACGATCTGGCCATCCGGATGCTGCCGTTCTCACTCGGACAGGCCGGGCTGTCGTTCCCCGGACGGAGCGTGCAGGTGGAGCTCGAAGGCGTCGGCGGGGGCACGTGGCACTGGGGTCTCGCTCCGCGCGAGACGCCGGCCGCGGACAAGAAAGCAGATGCGTACATCGCCGGGCGCGCTATTGCGTTCGCGCTCGTCGCGGCATGCCGTCATGCCGCTGAGACGTTCCTTGACGAAGGCGAACTCGTCGTCGGGGGCGACGAAGAGCTCGCGCTGACGCTGCTGCAGCATCTTCGGGCCTTCGTCGAGTAGCCCGCCGCCTGAGGCCACCGATCCGTCTCACCCGTACACCCCTCCGAGGCCGCCTCGAGATATCGGATCGGACTGGGTGGGTTAGCGTGCTGAACGTGCGAACACGCGGAACGGGGTCGGACGCCGCGCTGATGCGCGCGTTCGCCGCGCGTGATCCCGCGGCCGCGGAGGAGGTGTTCGACCGGTTCGCCTCGCGGGTGTATGGGCTGGGAATCGTGATGCTCGGGAGCGACGCCGCCGCACAGGATCTGGTCCAGGACACATTCGTCAAGCTGTGGCGCGGCGCAGCGCGCTACGACCCGGCCCGCGGCAGGCTCGAGACGTGGGTGCTGCTCGTCGCTCGAAGTCTCGCCATCGACGCACTTCGTCGCCGCGTCCTCGAGGTGCGCGTGGCGCAGCGGACGGCGCCGCCGCGTGAGGCGTCGGACGAGCCCGGGCCGGATCAGCGCGCTGAGACACTCGACATGTCCGAGCGCGCCCGGCGTGCGATGGCGGCGCTCACAGACGGACAGCGCGCGGCGCTCGAGCTTGCGTACTTCGGCGGGAAGACCAGCGCCGAGGTCGCCGAGCTCGAGGGCATCCCGCTCGGTACCGCCAAGACGCGCATCCGCACGGCTCTGTTGAAGCTCCGCGACGCGCTCCAGGAGCACCCATGAGGTGCGACCAGGTACGCGAGCAGCTGGCAGACCACCTCCTGGGAACGCTCCAGCCCGACGTGGACGCGTCCGTGCGCCGCCACGTCCGGGGCTGCGCCGCCTGCCGAGCCGACATGGCCACCCTCGCGGACGGCGTCAGCACGCTCGCCGCGGCCGCCCACGACGTGAGGCCACCCCCCGAGCTACGAACGCGCGTCCTCGCGGTTCTGGACGAAGAGTGGTCCGAGCCGGAGCGGGTGTCGCCGCGCAAGCGCGTGGCCCCACGCGCGTGGCGTGTCGTAGCGGCCCTCGCACTCGGTCTCGTGCTGGCGTGGGGGGCAATCGCAACGATCACGGCCTTCGGTCTCAGAGAGGAAGCCGGTCGCTACCGGGCGTTCCTCGATGCGCTCGGTGGAGAGGACGTCCGAGCTGCGGAGTTCCGAGCGGTTGGTCCGAACGAGCTCGACGGCGACGTGGTCGTGTACGAGTCAGAACATGGGATGTCGTGGGTCCTCGTTCTCGTGCGCGCGCCCGGTCGCCAGAAGGACGCGTTCGTCACCATGACCGCGGGCGAGCGGCGCATCGATCTCCGTCCGATGGAGTTCGGGCCCAGCGGCGACGGCTCCACGTGGTTGGTTACATCGAGCGACCTGAGCGCGTTCGACACCGTCAACGTGTGGGATGACGGCGGTCTGATGGCGTCGGCCGAGATCGATCGAAGCTGACGGGACTACCTGGCGACGACGAGGCGCTTGATGGCGCGCGGAACGGCTCCGAATCGGTACTTGTACGAGTAGTCCCCCTTCAGCAGGTCGAACACCGAGCAGCCACCTTCGATGGCGATGCGGACGTCCTCCGCCACGAGCACCATGCCGGGGGCGGCGGACTCGTACGCGCGATCGAACGCCGAGTTGTAGAGGTAGTACGTGCCTTCGTAACGGAAGCTGATCGTTCCGGCGAGCTTGCGATGGCCCTCCGCCTCGATGAAGGTCAGGTTGTAGATCCCGCGGCGAACGAACGCCTCGCCCAGCCGGCGGAAGAAGATCTCCATCCCCGGCTGCATGAACACGCCCTTGGGGCCCTCGCTCGTTCGGTGCAGTTCCACGAACGTATCGAGGTCGCCGTCGAGCGTCTCAGCCGTCGCGAGACAGATGTGCCAAGGGCCGATCGCGGATTCAAGCCGACGCGCCTTTCGCTTGATCTCGTGGCGGAGCTTCGACGGCAGCTGCGCGAGGTACTCGTCGAACGAGCCGGGAAGCGTGAGGAATGGCGCCACGCCGTTGTTGTCGTCGGTCACCTCCGTCGAGAACCCTTGCGCCGCCGCCGATTCGTGCAGCAGCTCGAGCCAAGCGCGATCCTCGGGCAGCCCGCGTAGGTCGGCATCGGTCCATCCGTCGAGCCGATCGAGCGCGGCGAACAGCTCCTTGGCCACTGTCGTCTGCGCCTCGGGCAGTGCGACGGGACCCAAGTAGTCGGTCACCTCGGTGCCTCCGAGGAACCTCAGCGTCGTACCGATCCGCTCGAACGCAACCGCCCCGACCGGCGCCCCGTCGTCCTCGGCGAACGCCAACAGCAGCGCGTCGGTGTCCCGGCCGAACTCTTCCCAGTACAGCTTCAGGTACTGCGGGGTGTGGAAGAAGGTTCCTGCCGGATCGACGGTAGCGATGCCCGACCAGTCGCGACGAACGAAGTCACGAGGATCTTCGGAGAAGACGATGTCCACGATGTACGGCCTTCGACGCCCGGGCTCGGCGCGACCCTACCAGGACCCTCCTCCGCCACCGCCTCCACCGCCACCCGAGAACCCCCCGCCGCCGGAGAAACCGCTTCCGCCGGAGCCGGACGGCGTCGCGCTGATCACCCCACTCGTCGACACGGTGAACGAGTCGATGCTGTCGGCGAACGCAACGTACGCGAACGGTCGCGAGCTGACGTACCAGCTCATATCGCCGGCTTGCTCGGCGCCGAGCGACTCGAACGTCTTCGCCCACTTGTCGGTGACGCCGAAGACGACCGCGTATGGCAGGTACTTCGTGAACACGTTCTCCTGTTCGGCCCACTTGGCCAGGTGTTCGTCCGCCGTTTCCACGACGCGGCGGAACCCGGTGATCCTCCGCGTGAGCGCCGTGCCCGTCGCGGTCCGCGCAGGCATGCGCTTCGCACCGACCAGAAGGAGCAGTCCTCCGATGACGATCGGGATCCCCAGGAGCGCGAGCTTCGTCTTCCACGCGAGCAGCACCGTGATGCCGATCCCGGCGAGGAGCGCGACGATGCCGATGCCGACCCAAGTCTGCCGCACCTTGTCGGGACGGCGGAGGAACCACTTGCGCCGGACGACCTCGTCGTAGAGCGCGTCCTTGACGCGACGCAATCGCGCGGCGAACTTCTTGCGCAGATCCGACAGCTCGACCTCGTCGCCGTCTTCGAACAGCCCGTCGAGCAACGAACGTTCGTAGGGCAACAGCCCATCGGTCTCGGCGGGCAGTCGCGTGAGCCGCCAGTCGGGCTTGCCCAGGAACCACTTCTTCTCGAGCTCCTCGATCACGAGGAACGTTCGGACCGCGAGGTCGACGATGGTGGCCGAAACGTCGAGCGTGTTCGCCTCCTCGTCGATCAGCGTGCCGACCTGACCGGGTCGAAGGCCGTCGGGCGGGGCGAACTCAACGGGTGCGTTCCCGTCCTCGAACAGGGGAACCGCTTGGGTCGGTCCCCCCGGCGGGCCACCCATGACCTGATCGACTTGGGATCCCGAGAACCGCACGTCGCGTCCGCGCCGCCACCCGAACCGCGAGAACCCGGCCACAACGGCGACGAGGAGCGCAAGCGAGGCGATCAGCGTCAGCGGCGTCACGGAGAACGCGCGCTGCAAGCTCCACCGCTCCTTGAGGATGGGGAGGGCGTTCGTCACGGTGCCCGGCGGAAGGGCGGCGACGATGGACATCCCGGTGAAAGCGTTGAGTCCCTCCTGGACGAACGTCGCGACGCCGTCCTTGATCCGCGCGCGGTCGCACTGGAGCGTCGAGCCGAACGGTCCCTGGAAGCACGCCACGCGCTCGATCGGACCAGGACCCGCGACGCGGACGCGCATCTCGCCGATCGGTTGCTCCCAATCGTCGCCGATCGCGTTCCAGTACAGCTCCTGATGCGTGGGGAAGTCGTTGAGCGCTCCGTTCACGACGTACGAGATCGAGTACGTGTGGCGTCCGGTGATCGTGAGGTCGGGATCGCCGATCCGGATGACGAGGTGGCCGGCTTCCTCGCTGGTCTCGACGTCGCTCGGCGTCCCCTGCGATGTTCGGACCGAGACGAGGTCGATGGGGTACACGCGGTCGAACTCGTCGTCGTACGGAACGCGGTTGGGGATGGTTCGGAAGATGCCGTGACGCGGGACGTCGCCGAAGCCCTGCACGATCGTCTCGGCGACGGCGATCGAGCCGTCCGACTCGATGTCGATGCGGACGTCGAATCGCGGCGTCGACTCCGTCGCGAAGCCTTGCGCGCCCGCGCTCGCTGGAGTCCCGAGCGCGATCGCCGCGAAAGGAAGCGTCGCCGCGAGGAGCAACCGAACGCGCTTCACGAGTGCGAAGCCTAAAGCGGTCCAGCGCCGATGGCGCGGAAGCGGCTCCACGGATACCCTGCGCGTTCGTGGAGGAGCAGCCGCGTCTGTACCGCGATCTCGCGGAGTGGTGGCCGTTGCTGTCGGCGCCCGAGGAGTACGCCGCTGAGGCGAACGAATACCGCGAGATCATCACCGAGAGATCGACGATCCCGGTTCGCGAAGTGCTCGAGCTGGGGTCGGGCGGCGGGAACAACGCGTCGCACATGAAGAAGGCGTTCTCGCTCACGCTCGTCGATCGCTCCCCCGGCATGCTCGAGGTCAGTCGCCGGCTGAACCCCGAGTGCGAGCACGTCGAGGGCGACATGCGGACGGTACGGTTGGGACGAACGTTCGACAGCGTGTTCGTGCACGACGCGATCGCGTACATGACGACCGTTGACGACCTGTTCGCAGTGTTCCGTACGGCGTTCGCGCACTGCACCCCGGGCGGAGCGGCGCTGTTCGTCCCCGACTCGGTGACCGAGACGTTCTACGAGACCACCGACCACGGCGGCCACGACGGTCCCGATCGCGCGCTCCGTTACCTGGAGTGGACCTACGACCCCGATCCCGACGACACCACTGTTCAGATGGACCTCACGTACGTCTTCCACGAACCCGACGGCTCGGTGCACTCGGAGCTCGACAGCCACCTGTGCGGCCTGTTTCCCACCCGGACGTGGATCGCCGGCATGCGCGACGCCGGGTTCGGCGACGTCCGGAAGGTTCACCTCACGGCGGACGAGAGCCGCGTCGGGCAGACCGGGTTCGTGGGGGTTCGGACTCCTGCCGTGCCGAGGTCACGCCGACGGTCCTAGCGGGCTGCCGCTGGGCTACTTGACCCCTGGGAGAGTGCCTCCTGCAGGACGTCCCAAGCGAGGACGGCGCACTTCACCCTGATCGGGTACTTCACGACGCCCTTCAGCGCCACCAGCTCGCCGAACGCATCCTCGTCGGGTTCGACGTCGCCGGAAAGCATCCCCCGAACGTTCGCCGTGAGCTCCTCGACCTCGCCGATCGTCTTGCCCGCGACGGTCTCCGTCATCATCGACGCGGAGCTCTGACTGATCGAGCAGCCCTGGCCGACGAACGACACCTCCCGGAGCTTGCCGTCCTCGGCGTCCGCGAACACGGTGATCTCGTCGCCGCACAGCGGGTTGTTCTTCGAGTGGGTGAGCGCGGCGCCCGGCAGCTCGTGCTTGTTCCGGGGGTTCTTGTAGTGATCGAGGATGACTTCCTTGTAGATGTCGTCGAGCGCCACCGGTGTCCTTCCTAGGCTCCAAAGACGTCGTCGGCCTTGCCGAGCGCGTTCACGAGCGCGTCGACCTCACGGCGGGTGTTGTAGACGTAGAAGCTCGCGCGCGTCGTCGCCGCCACGTTGAATCGCCGCATGACCAGCTGGTTGCAGTGATGTCCCGCGCGAACCGCGATCCCCTCTTCGTTCAGTACCGTCGCCACGTCGTGTGGGTGGACGTCTCGATAGACGAAGCTCACCGCGCCGCCGCGCTTGGAGACATCGACGGGGCCGAGGATCCGCGCGCCCGCGTCTTGAAGTCGCGCGATCGCGTACCCGGCGATCTCCTCCTCGTGCGCGCGGACGTTCTCCATGCCCAGCGCCTGCAGGTAGTCCACCGCGGCGGCGAGTCCGACCTCCTGCGCGATGTTCATCGTTCCACCCTCGAACTTGCCCGGCACGTCGTTCCACGTCGAGTACTCGCGGTAGACCTCGTGGATCATGTGCCCGCCGCCGATGAAGGGGTCCATCTCCTCGAGCAGCTCGCGCTTGGCGTAGAACCCGCCCGACGCGGTCGGCCCGAGCATCTTGTGTCCCGAGATTGTCAGGAAGTCGCAGTCGAGCACGCGAACGTCCACCGGCACATGTGGCACGAGCTGTGCGCCGTCCACGACGAGCACTGCACCGACCGCGTGCGCCGCGTCGGCGAGGAGAGGCACCGGCGTGAGCGTCCCGAGCGAGTTGGACATGCCGGTGACCGCGAACACCTTGGTTCGATCGGTCAGCGACGACTCGAGCGTCGACAGATCGATCAGCCCGTCGTCGGTGATCGGCAGGTATCGGAGCGTCGCGCCGGTCGCCCTGGCGGCGAGCTGCCACGGCACGATGTTGGAGTGGTGCTCCATGTCCGTGAGCAGGATCTCGTCGCCCTCCTTGAGGCACTTCCTGCCCCACCCGTGCGCGATCGCGTTGATCGACTCCGTCGTGCCGCGGTTGAAGATCACCGTCGCGGGGTCTGTCGCGCCGATGAACGACGCGAGCTTGACCCGCGCCTCCTCGTACAACTCGGTCGCTTCCTCCGAGAGCATGTAGATACCGCGGTGCACGTTGGCGTTGTGGCGCTCGTAGAACTCGCGCTCGGCGTCGAGCACCGCGCGTGGCTTCTGCGACGTCGCGGCGGAGTCGAGGTAGACGAGCGGCTTGTCGCCGACGGCTCGCGACAGGATCGGGAAGTCCGCGCGGATGCGCTCGACGTCCAGTTCCGCCTTTCGCTGCTCGGTTACCGCCACGTCGTCAGTGCTCCTCAGCCGGAGGACGCCGGCACGGTCTCGAGCCCGAGCTCCTTGCGGACGCCGTCGTAGCCCTTCTCCTCGAGCTCCTGCGCGAGCTCCTTGCCGCCGGACTTCACGATACGCCCGTCGAGCATGACGTGGACGAAGTCCGGCGTGATGTAGTTGAGGATCCTCTGGTAGTGCGTGATCAGCAGCACGCCGAGGTTCGGTCCGATGAGCTGCGCGACGCCGTTGGCGACGGCCTTCAGCGAGTCGATATCGAGCCCCGAGTCCGTCTCGTCGAGCACCGCGATCTCGGGCTCCAGCACCGCGAGCTGCAGGACCTCGTTCTTCTTCTTCTCCCCGCCCGAGAAACCCTGGTTCACGTAGCGCTGGACCATGGCGTCCTCGACGCCGAGGAGGTCCATCTTCTCCTTCATGTGCTTGCGGAAGGCAAGCGCACTGATCTCATCACCCTTGACGTTCTTGTACGCGGTCCGAAGGAAGTTCACGACCGAGACGCCTGGGATCTCGACCGGATACTGCATGGCGAGGAACAGCCCCCGCTCGGCGCGCTTGTCGGCGGTGAGGCGGGTGATGTCTTCGCCTTTGAACAGCACGCGTCCCGCCGTCACGGCGTAGCCGGGTCTGCCCATCAGCACGGCCGCGAGCGTCGACTTGCCCGAGCCGTTCGGGCCCATCAGCGCGTGCGTCTCGCCCTGCCGGACGACCAGGTCGATCCCTTTCAGGATGTCCTTTCCCTCGACGGACGCCTCGAGGGCCTTGATCTCGAGCGTCGCAGCTTCGGTCGTCATGTCTGTCGTCGTCATCCCTCTGCCACCTCGATCATCACGTCGTCGTTCTCCACTTTGACCGGGAACACCTCTACGGGCTGGGTCGCCGGGAGCGTCCGCGGCCTGCCCGTGTTGAGGTCGAACGTCGACCCGTGCTTCGGGCACTCCACCGTTTCGAAGTCCACGTCGACATCCCCCTCGTCCAAGAAGTAGTGCGCGTGCGAGCAGATCGCGTCCACGACGCGGAAGCCCTCCTCGCCCAGGTTCGCCACGGCGTACGGTCGATGATCCAGCTCGAACCGCCGGACCTCCCCTTCGGGCACGTCGTGCACGCCGCAGATGCGAACCAGCGACACGTTCACAACCCCCTCGCCAGCTCATCCTCGATCGCCGCGACGAGGCCATCACGCACCTCGGGGAGCTCGACCCGGTCGAGCACCTCCTGGAAGAAGCCGAACACGATCAGCCGCTGCGCCTCCTTCTCGGGGATCCCCCGGCTCATCAGGTAGAACAGCTCGTCGTCGGACACCGGGCCGACGCTCGCGGCGTGGCCGCATCGCGTGGGGTCGTTCGTGAGGATCTCCAGGTTCGGAACCGAGTGTGCGCGCGCCGTCTCGGACAGCAGGATGTTGCGGTTGGTCTGGTACGCGTCGCACCGGTGGCCCCCCTTTTCGATCACCACCGTCCCGGTGTAGATCGCATTCGAGCGGTCGCGCATCGCACCCTTGTAGAGAAGGTCGCTCGACGTGCGGGAACCGATGTGGTCCTGGATCGAGCGATGGTCGATGTGCTGTTCGCCGTCGCCGAAGTACACGCCGAGCATCTCGCTCGAGGCTCCGTCCTCCGCGAGGACGGCCTCGATCTCCGCGCGGGAAAGCGTTCCGCCGAACGCGACGCCGAGCGTCTTGAGCGTCGCGTCGCGCCCGATGCGCGCGCGTTGCACGGCGAGGTGCTGTACGCCGTCGCCGTACTCCTGCAGCGCGACGTAGCGAACGTGCGCGCCCCGACCGACGTGGATCTCGACGATCGCGTCGCTCAACGCCCGCTCGAGCCGGGGCGAGACGTACCGGTCGATGAACGTCACCTCGGCGCCCTCGTCGGCGATGAGCAGCGTCCGCGGGAACACCGCCGAGCCGTCCGCGTCGAGATAGGTCAGGGTCTGGATCGGCAGCTCCACTCGAACGTCACGAGGGACGTGCAGAAGCGTGCCGCCGCTACGGAACGCCGCGTGCAGCGCGGTGAACTTCGAGCGCTCCGTTGACACGAGGTCGTGGAGATACCGCTCGATCAGGTCGGGGCGATCGGCCGCGGCCCGGTCGAGATCGCCGAACCACACGCCCTTGGCCTTCAGCTCGGGCGCGAGGTGCGTCACCACGACCTCGGAGTTCCGCTGGATCTGGAGCCCGTCCCGCTCGCCGACCGTGCCGGCAGAGGCGAGGATCTCGTCCGGAACGTCGTCGAGGTTGTCGGCATGTCCCCCATCGGCGAACGGACGCAGGTCGAAGTCGAACCCCTCCAGGTCCGTGTACCGCCACTCCTCGGTCTCCTGCGACGGGATGGGGAGCGCGAGGAACTCGTCGAACGCCTGCTTGCGAAGCGTCTCCACGAACGGCGCGGGGGACGGGAGCGCCGCGAGGGCCTCCTCATCGAACCCCGTCTTCGTGATCTGCGTCATCTCGTCACCATCCATGCAAGAGGGCAGACCGCGCGGCCTGCCCTCGTCCGGTCCCGCGCCCGCGAGGCCGCTAGCCGATCGCGCCCTCCATCTGCAGCTCGATCAGGCGGTTGAGCTCGACCGCGTACTCCATCGGGAGCTCACGGGTGATCGGCTCGATGAAGCCGTTCACGATCATCGCGGACGCCTCGGCCTCGCTGAGCCCTCGGCTCATCAGGTAGAACAACTGGTCTTCGCCGATCCGCGAGACGCTCGCCTCGTGCCCGAGTTGCGCGGTCTCCTCCTCGACCTCGACGTACGGGTATGTGTCCGAACGTGATTCCTCGTCCAGGATCAGCGCGTCGCACCGGACGTTGGACTTGGCGTGGTCGGCGCCCGGCTCGATGCGGACCAGGCCGCGGTAGCCGGTGCGTCCGCCGTCCTTGGAGACCGACTTCGACGTCAGGACGCTCGTCGTGTGGGGCGCTGCGTGGATCGCCTTCCCGCCCGCGTCGGTGTGCATGCCCTTGCCCGCGTAGGCCACGCTCAGCACTTCGCCGCGAGCGCCCTTGCCGAGCAGGTAGATCGACGGGTACTTCATCGTCACCTTCGAGCCGATGTTGCCGTCGATCCACTCCATTACGGCGTCCTCGTGCGCGGCGGCGCGCTTGGTCACCAGGTTGTAGACGTTGTTCGACCAGTTCTGGATCGTCGTGTACCGCACGCGCGAATTCTTCTTGGCGATGATCTCGACCACGGCCGAGTGCAGCGAGTCCCGCGTGTAGATCGGCGCAGAGCACCCCTCGACGTAATGAACGTAGCTGCCCTCGTCCGCGATGATCAGCGTCCGCTCGAACTGCCCCATCGCCTCGGCGTTGATGCGGAAGTACGCCTGGAGCGGGATGTCGACGTGCACGCCGGGCGGCACGTAGATGAACGAGCCCCCCGACCACACGGCGGAGTTCAGCGCGGCAAACTTGTTGTCGTTCGGCGGGATGATCGTCCCGAAGTACTCCTTAACGATGTCCGGGTGATCCCGCAGCCCCGAATCCATGTCCGTGAAGATGACGCCCATCGAGTCGAGCTCGTCCTTGATCTTGTGGTAGACGACCTCGCTCTCGTACTGGGCTGAAACGCCGCCGAGGAACTTCTTCTCCGCCTCGGGGATACCCAGCTTGTCCCACGTGCCGCGGATGTCCTCCGGAAGCTCGTCCCAGCTCTGCGCCTGCTTCTCGGTCGAGCGGATGAAGTAGTAGATGTCGTCGAAGTCGATGCCCGAGAGGTCCGCCCCCCACCACGGCATCGGGCGCCGCTCGAAGTGCTTCAGGGCCTTCAACCGGAACTTCCGCATCCAGTCGGGCTCGTCCTTCAGGGTCGAGATCTCCTCGACGACACGCGCATCGAGACCCTTCTTCGGCTCGAAGACCGAATGCGAAGGGTCCTTCCAGCCGAAGCGATAGCCCTTGGAAAGCTCCTTGAGGTGTTCTTCCTGGCTGACGGCCACGGGGAATCCTTTCCGACTGCCCACGGATGGCGGGTTCCGTCCCATCCAGGATACCCGCGTCCGACGACCAAAGTCTATCTGCGTGATCGGATTACGGCCGAGCGTTTCCGCAGGTCAGGAGGCTGCCACTCCGCTGTTCTCGGAGACCGAGGTCACCCCCGCTCCATGGCCTCCTGGATCTGCGCCCTGAGCTCGGCCAGCGCATCCTGCAGCTGCTCCCACGCCTGCCGGGCCTCGCCCGTCGCGTCCTCGCCCGCGGCCTCGGCATCGGCCTGGAGCTCGGCAGCGCGGCGCTCGAGCTCCCGATACGCCTCCTGCGCACGCTCTCCGGACAGGTCGGCGACGCGATCGAGTTCGGCGGAGATGTCATCGATGCCCGCGCTGATCTCGTCGACGATCGGCTCCGCGGCCTCCTCGACCCGATCGCGCACGGTGGCCAGTGCATCCAGCGCGTCATCGGCCGAGCGTTGCAGGTCGGAGATTGCCGCGTCGGTATCACACGCGGTCCCGACGGCAAGGATCGCTGCCACCAACACGAACGTGGCCATCCGCATGGCGCGGTCGAACCTCATCGAACGGCATGCTACCCACGGGCCCGTCGCACTACGCCTGCCGTCGCGCTCGGCGAACCGACTACCCCTTGTCGACCGGCGCCCCGACGAGCGAGCCGTACTCGGTCCACGAGCCGTCGTAGTTCTTGACGTTGCGGTAGCCGAGCAGCTCGGTAAGCGCGAACCACGTGTGCGAGCTCCGCTCGCCGATCCGGCAGTACGCGATGATCTCACGGTCGTCGGTCACGCCCTCCGCGTCGTACAGAGCCCGCAGCTCGTCTGCGCTCTTGAACGTCCCGTCCTCGTTCGCGGCCTTCGCCCACGGAACGTTCGCCGCGCCGGGGATGTGTCCCGGCACCTGTGCCTGCTCTTGCGGCAGGTGATCCGGCGCGAGCTTCTCCCCCCGGAACTCCTCGGGCGAGCGAACGTCCACGAACGTGGCGTCCGCGAGCTTCGACAGCACCTGGTCGCGGAGGGCTCGGATCTCGTCCCGCTCGGGCGCCGTCAGCGTGATCCCCGTGGGCTGGTACGACGGGACGTCCTGCGTGAGCTCCCGGCTCTCCAACTCCCATTTCTTGCGGCCGCCGTTGACGAGCTTCACGTTGTCGAACCCGCGGAGCTTCACGATCCAGTACGCGTACGCCGCGAACCAGTTGTTGTTGCCGCCGTACAGCACGACCGTGGTGTCATCGCCGACGCCTGCCCGCGAGAGCAGTTGCGAAAGTTCCGCCCGGCTGACGTAGTCGCGTCCGACCTTCGTGTGCAGGTCGCTGTTCCAGTTCCATCCAATCGCGCCCGCGACATGCCCCTTGTCGTACGCGGAGGTGTCCTCGTCGACCTCGATGACCCTGACGTTCTCGTCGTTCAGGTGCGCCTCGAGCCAGTCGGTCTCGACCAGCGCATCGGGGTTCTTGTATCCGGCCATGCCCACTCCTTCCGCGAAAGCGATTTCCGACCCGCGAGCTAGGAATTGCAGGTGCGAGTCAATCGTCGGTCCTCGCGAGTGTCAATACGGCCGTCGCTCGCGGCCACCGGCCGCCGGGGGGCTCAGAAGTAGCCCAGAGCCGCCTTGGCCTCTTCCGACATCATCTCGGGGCTCCACGGGGGCCGAAGGACCATCTCGGCGTCGAACCCCGACACCCCCGGCACGTTGGCCATCAACGACTGCATCTGCTGTTCGATCAGCGGTCCGATCGGGCAGCCCATGGTCGTCAGCGTGTACTCGACGTGAACGAAGCCCTCCTGCGAGATGTCCACGTCGTAGACGAGGCCAAGGTCCACGATATTGATGCCCAACTCGGGGTCCACGACGTGCTTGAGAGCCTCGAGGACCCGGTCCTCGGAGACGACCTCGCCGGGGGCACGGTCGGCGTCTCCGGCGGCGGCCACGCCCTCTTGTTCGGCCTCGATCACGGATTCGCGGGTTTCGTCCACGTACATCCTCGTTCCTTCGACGGACTTCTGCCTCTATCCTATGGACGCTCTTCGGCCAACGACTATTCCGTGAGATCCATGAGCGACGAACAGAAGATCCGCGTGCTCATCGTGGACGACCATCCCGTCACGCGGGAAGGGCTCCACGCCGCCCTGGATCTGGCCAAGGACGTCCTGATCGTCGGGGAGGCCGAGAGCGGAGAGGACGCCGTCATCAAGGTCGGCGAGCTCAATCCGGACATCGTGTTCATGGACGTGCGGATGCCCGGCATGAACGGGATCGACGCGACCAAGGCGATTCGGGAAGCCTCGCCAACAACACGGGTCATCTTGTTCACGGTCGACGAGTCCCGCGCTTCGATCTCCGAAGCGATCCAGGCCGGCGTCTCCGGATACCTGCTGAAGGACGCGTCCGCGGAGGAGCTCGTGAACGCCGCCCGCTTGGCCCTTGAAGGCAAGGCCGTGATCCACCCCCAGCTCACTCGAGCATTCATCGAGGAGGTCCAGCTCGCCGAGAAGCGCGTGGAGTCGCCGCCGCTGTCGCGTCGGGAGAAGGAGATCCTCCAGAAGGTTGCGTACGGTGCCACGACCAAAGAGGTCGCCCACGACCTGGGGATCTCGCCCCACACGGTGAAGACGCACCTCGAGCGGATCTTCGAGAAGCTCGGCGCCAACGACCGCGCTCAGGCCGTCGCGATCGCCATCCGCAGCGGCCTCGTGGAATAGTCGCGACCTCCCGCAGCGCGATCGGTTCGCCCGAACTCCGCTCATACCTTTGGTGATGCCGAGGGACGTCCTGCTCTGTTGCTGCCTCGGCGTCACGGTGTTACAACACGCTCGCTCGAGCACGGGCTCGAGTGCTGCGGAGTCAAGCGAAGACCGGTTCGAATCCGGCACTGTCGCGCAACCGTGAAGCCCCCGCTCCGGGGGACGAGTCGGGTCGCCTCCTCCGTGGCGCGGATGACGGTCCTCGACGGAAGGGCGGTTCGTGGGCGGTTCGACCCAGTTCCCATCGCGCTCTCCGGTCGGAAGGAGGGCGCATGGGACGACGTCTTGTTCTGTTGGTTGTCTCGGTCGCGGTGGTGGCGGCCGCGTGCGCGTCGGACGGTGAAGCCGATGTCGAATCGACGAGGCCGTCCGCCGGGGCCGCGTTCCCGGTCACGGTGACGACGGCAAACGGCGACGTCACGATCGACGAACGCCCCGAGCGGATCATCTCGCTGTCGCCGACGGCCACCGAGATGCTGTTCGCTATCGGCGCGGACGATCAGGTGATCGCCGTCGACGACCAGTCCAACTTCCCGGCCGGCGCTCCGACGACGGAGCTGTCCGGGTTCGAGCCCAACGTCGAGGCCATCGCGTCCTACGAGCCCGACCTCGTCGTGTACTCGACGGAGCCCGGCGACCTTGGGTCGACCCTCGAGGGCCTAGGGATCACCACGATGTTGCAACCGGCCGCCACGAAGCTCGATGACGCGTACGAGCAGATCGAACAGCTGGGGCGGGCGACTGGCAACGCCGAAGCGGCGACGTCCGTCGTCGACGACATGCGCACCGAGGTCGACTCGATCGTTTCGTCGGTCGAGATGCCGCAGCCGCCGCTCACCTTCTATCACGAGCTCGACGACACGTATTACTCGGTAACCTCGCACACGTTCATCGGTCAGCTCTACGGCCTGGTCGGCTTGGAGAACATCGCGGACGCCGCCGCCGGCGGCGGCGGCTATCCGCAGCTCTCCGCCGAGTACGTGATCCGCGCAGATCCGGATCTGATCTTCCTCGCCGATACGAAGTGCTGCGGGCAGTCGCCGGCAACCGTCGCCGAACGACCGGGATGGAGCAGCATCACCGCCGTTCGAAGGAGGGACGTCGTCCCGCTCGACGACGACGTCGCATCGCGGTGGGGTCCTCGTATCGTCGAGTACCTACGGACGATCGCCGACGCCGTCTCCGACGTAGAGGCGGAGGCGGCATGAGAAGAGCGTCGTCCGCGGCGATCGGGGCGTCCGTGCTGGTTGCCTCGATCGTGGTGGGGATCCTCGTGGGCCCGGCTCACATCTCGCCGAGCGCCGTTCTGCGGTGGGCCGTGTCGTTCGGCGGTGCGACGTCGGTTTCCGATCAGGACGCAGCCATCCTGGCCAACCTGCGGCTGCCTCGCGTCGTCGTCGCGGCGCTGGTCGGCGCCTCGCTCTCGGCATCGGGCGCCGCCTACCAGGCCGTGTTCCGCAACCCGTTGGCCGACCCGTACCTTCTTGGCGCCGCCGCCGGGGCCGGCCTCGGAGCGACGATCTCCGTCGCGTTCGGGCCGTCGGATGCGTTCGCCGTGACCGTGCCGCTCGCCGCGTTCGCCGGGGCGATCGGCGGGGTCGGACTCGCCTATTCGCTCGGCCGTTCGGCGCTGGGCGGTCGTTCGGCCACCAGCCTGGTGCTCGGCGGGATCGCGGTCGCGTCCTTCCTCACGGCGGTGCAGACGTTCATCCAGCAGCAGCGGTCCGAGACGCTGCGGCAGGTGTACAGCTGGATCCTCGGACGGCTCGGCACGGCCGGATGGGACGACGTTCGGATCGCGCTGCCCTCCGTGCTCCTGGCGGTCGCGACGCTGTGGACGGTGCGCCGGCTGCTCGATGTCATCGAGGTGGGCGACCTCGAGGCCGAGAGCCTCGGCTTGAACGTCGGCCGGCTCCGGACGATCGTCGTCGTCGCCGCGTCGCTGGCTACGGCCGCCGCGGTTTCCGTCGCCGGGCTGATCGGCTTCGTCGGCATCATCGTGCCGCACACGGTTCGGCTGCTCTCAGGGACCTCGTATCGCCATGTGTTGCCGCTCTCGGTCCTGTTCGGAGCATCGTTCGTGATCCTCGTCGACGTCCTTGCGCGGACCGTCGTGGCGCCGGCCGAGATACCGATCGGCGTGATCACGGCGTTCGTCGGGGCGCCGTTCTTCCTGTTCGCACTTCGACGGAACGCGGGGAGGCTGACGTGACGGCGGGCGTCGGGAGTGCCCTCCGTCTGCGCGAGCTCGCCGTCCGCCTCGGGGGCCGCGAGGTCCTTCGCGACGTCTCGCTCGACGTCCCCATGGGCTCGTGGACCTGCGTCGTCGGACCGAACGGCGCAGGAAAGACCACGCTCCTGCACGCGTGCGCCGGACTCGTCGACCGGGATGGCTCGGTCGAGCTGTTCGGACGGCGGATCGAGGAGCATCGGCGCCGTGAGCGGGCGCGTTCGGTGGCCCTCGTTCCACAGAACCCCGTTATCCCGGAGGCGATGACGGTCCGCCGGTACGTGCTGCTGGGGCGGACGCCTCACGTCGGTCCGCTCGGCGCCGAGGGCCGCGCCGACGTCGCGGCGACGGATTCGGCACTCGAGCGCCTCGATCTCGCGTGGGCGGCCGATCGCCGTCTGGACACGCTTTCGGGCGGCGAGCTACAACGCGCGGTCCTGGCGCGCGCCCTCGCGCAGGAAGCGCCGCTGTTGCTCCTCGACGAGCCCACCACCGGCCTCGACCTCGGGCACCAGGTACGCGTGCTGGAGCTCGTCGACGAGCTTCGACGACAGGAACGCCTCACCGTGGTGTCGGCGATGCACGACCTCACGCTCGCCGGGCGGTTCTCCGACCGGTTCGTCCTGTTGTCGGGGGGCCGCGTCGTCGCGACGGGTACGCGGAACGAGGTCCTGGACGCCGCCGTCATCTCGGAGCACTTCGGGGCGAGCGTTCAGGTCATCGATGAGGGCGACCTCGGGTGGGCAATCGTCCCGTCATCGCGCGGGAGCGACCACCGATGACCACGGCCTCCGAACCGCCGCGCCGAGGACCTCGACCCGGACGAACGCGCGTGGCCTCGCGCGTCCTCGTGCACACCGGCGACGGGAAGGGAAAGACGTCGGCGGCTATGGGGATCGCCATGCGCGCGGTGGCCCGGGGGTGGCGCGTGTGCGTCGTTCAGTTCGTGAAGGACGATCGGTGGCGAACCGGCGAAGAGGCCTCGGGACGGCGCCTCGGCTTCGACTGGTGGTCGATCGGCGACGGCTTCACGTGGGACTCGACCGACATGGAATGCACGGAAGCGATCGCGCGCGAGGCGTGGCGTTCGGGGAGCCGGATGATCCGCGGCGGCGAGCACGAGTTGGTCGTGCTCGACGAGGTGACGTACCCGATCAACTGGGGATGGATCGACGAGAGCGACGTCGTCGAGACGATCCGGAACCGCCCACAGCACGTCAACGTCGTGGCGACGGGACGCGACGCGCCCGACCGCCTTCGAGAGGTCGCCGACACCGTCACGGAGATGGTCAACGTGAAACACGCGTTCGACTCCGGAATCGGTGCGGTGCGAGGGATCGAGTTCTGATGGCACTCACGTTCGTGCTCGGTGGCGCTCGGAGCGGGAAGTCGGCCCTCGCGGTGCGGCTCGCGACGACGTTTGGATCCCCCATCGTCGTCGTCGTCGTCACCGCTGAGGCGCGTGACGATGAGATGACCGAGCGGATCAGGCGTCACCAGGAGGCGCGCCCATCTGAGTGGCAGACCGTCGAGGCGCCCGTGGAGCTCGCCGGCGCGATCGATTCGCTCGGGGACGACGTGGCGGTCGTGCTGGACTGTCTCACGCTCTGGGTGTCGAACGCTCTTGAAGCTCGGCTCGGCGACACTGCGATCGTCGCCGAGGCGGAGGACGTCGCCCGCACGCTCGCTACGAGATCCGAACACGCCGTCGTGGTGAGCAACGAGGTGGGCCTGGGGATCGTGCCGACGAACGCGCTGGCCCGTCGCTACCGCGACGTGCTCGGCGAGGTGAACGCGGTGTTCGCGCGCGTTGCCGATCGCTCGTACCTGATGGTTGCCGGGCGCGCAGTGGCGCTGGCACCGCCGGAGACGGCGTGAGGGAGAAGGTCGCGGACGACACCGCGCACGCTCGCACGACCATCAACGAGACCATCGCCCGGATTCGCCCTCCCAGCGATGACGTTCGGCGAACCGTCGAGGCGCTCCTCGACGAGAAGACCAAGCCGCGCGGGAGCCTCGGCCGACTCGAGGAGCTGGTGTCCCGGATCGCGGCGATCCGAGGCGCCGTGCCACCTCGTCACCCGCGTGCGGCCCTCGTCGTCGCCGCGGCGGATCACGGCGTCGCCGCCGAGGGCGTCAGCGCGTATCCGCAATCCGTGACCGCGGAGATGCTCGCGAACTTCGACGCGGGCGGGGCCGCGGCCTGCGTTCTCGCTCGAGACGTGGGCGCCCGCTTGGTCGTCGTCGACGTCGGCGTGATCGATCCTCCCGTGACGCATGACATCCGGTGTGACATCGTCGACGGCGTCCGCGGGTCGAGCGACATGACGATCCGTCCCGCGATGCATCCGTCGACGCTCGCCGGCCTCATGGCGCGCGGGATCGAGCTCGCGGACGAGCTCGCCGGCGACGGGATCGAGATCGTCGCCCTCGGCGACATGGGCATCGCCAACACCACGACGGCCGGTGTGATCTGTGCCGCGTTGCTGCCCGCCGACGCCGCCGCTGTATGCGGCCCGGGGACCGGCGTCGACGACGAAGGCGTTCGGCGGAAGGTCGACGTCGTCCGGCGGTCACTCACGGCGAACGGCCTGGACGACGACCGGTCGAAACGCGACCCGCTGGAGACCCTCGCCTCGGTCGGAGGACTCGAGATCGCCTACCTCGTCGGTGTGATCCTCGGTGCTGCAGCGTGCCGCGTGCCGGTGGTCCTCGACGGGTTCGTGACAGGAGCGGCGGCGCTCGGGGCTGCGCGGCTCGCGCCGCCCGTCGTCGACTCTATGATCGCAGCGACGCGGTCACCCGAGCCCGGGCACAACCTGGTGCTCGACGATCTCGGTCTCGATCCGCTTCTCGATCTGGGCCTTCGGCTCGGCGAAGGGTCGGGTGCCGCGCTTGCCCTGCACCTCGTGAACGCGTCGACCGCGCTGTTGAGCGACATGGCGACGTTCGATACGGCCGGAGTGAGCCGTGCGTAGCGGCGGCCGATCGGTCTTCGCGGCGGTGACGTTCCTGACGGCCATACCGATTGGGCGCGGGGCGGCGATCGCCCCGCGCCACCTCGTGAATGGAGCGCTGCTGTTCCCCCTCGTCGGGGCGGGGGTCGGGGCCCTCGTCGCGGGGGCAGCGTGGGGAGCGACACTCGCGTTCCCGCCGATGGTGGCCGGAGTCATCGGCGTAGCTAGTGGCGTTCTGGTGACCGGAGCGCTGCACCTGGACGGGCTCGCCGACGTGGCCGACGGGGTCGGCGCGGCGCTGTCCGGAGGCGACCCAGCGGAGGCGATGCGGGATCCGCGGCTGGGCGCTTTCGGCGGGACCGCGTTGGCCCTCGACCTGGTGCTCAAGATCTCGGTCGTTGCCGCGCTGGCGGAGGACGGAACGTTCCCGACCGAGGTCGTCGCGGCCGGCGCCGTGGCTCGCGTCGCGGCGATCGCGCTGGCAGCGGCGTTCCCCTACGTCGGACCTCGTCACACGTGGACGCGCGCCGTCGGGTGGCGCGCGTGTGCCGGAGCGTCCCTCGTGGCGGTGGCGATCGGCGTCCTCGCCGTGGGGACGGCCTTCCCGCCGATGGTCATCGTGGCGGCCGGGGGGACCGCGATCGTCGGCAGGTGGGCGGCGGTTCGCCTCGGCGGCACGACGGGTGACGTGTTCGGGGCCGCCGTCGAGCTCTCCGAGACACTGGCTCTGGCCACCGCGCTTGCCCTGGCCTGACCGGGCACTTTCCAGGGCGCTACGAGGCAGGCGAAACGCTGCGCTGCGCCGCGAGAGGGGACCGGTCGAGGCCCGAGTGGCGCGAGCCGGCGAGGCAGGTCTATGCTCGCCGGGAACGGCGGGGTGCGAAAACTCCTCATTCTCAGCGTGGTCTCGCTGGTCGCCGCGGGTTGCCGCGACGCGGCTATAACGGCATCCCATGACTCACCCCTCGCGGAGCTGTTGATCACGGAGTCACCCAGCCCCTACCGGCAGGTCACGGCGGGAGCGGTGACGGCCCGGCTCCCCGACGGCTGGCACCCGAGCACGGCGGGTTCCATCGACGACCCGACCCAGGGCCTCCTGGCCGCGCCGAGCCCCAACCCATGGCGCGGCGACCGGCCACCCCCCGAGGGGTTCGCGGCGGTGTGGATCGACGGAACGCGCGTGGGGGTCCCGTCGGACTACTACTACCTCGCCGCCACGGGTCCCGCGCTCGACATGATCACGGGCTCATCCGGATGCAGCTCGACCCGCGAGGTGATCGCGAACCATCGTCCGGAATTCGCGTCGGGAAGGCCCGGCTCGCCCGGCGACTACGTCGCTCGTGGGATCGGCACCTGCAGCATCCGTGACCGTCCTTCGCGGTGGGCGTACTTCGTTGCGGCTCCTGGGTACGGGCCGGTGCGCCAGGTCGGCATCCCGAGCTCGGGGCTGTACGTCGTCGTCGCGTTGATGCCCGACACTCCCAAGGCGCCACAGGTGCTCGGCCGCCTGCTGAAGGGAACGGAGTTCGGGGGCGCGTCGGTCGAGGACTTCATCGCGGCCGCCGCGGCGCCGCAACGCCTCACCGTCTAGCGCGGCGATCGTTCGACGAACGGCGTCGCGACCACACGCGCCGATGCCCGCCGTCCCCGGATGTCGATCTCCACCTCCGCGTCGGGCTCGAACGCATCGCCGGGAGACAGGTACGCGAGCGCGATCCCCACGCCGAGGAGCGGCGAGAAGGTTCCGCTCGTCACCTCGCCGATCTCATCATCAGCAGCGAACACTCGCTGGTGCGCACGGGGAATGCTCCGGCGGTCCCGTGTCACCAGACCTCGGAGCCGGCTGGGCAACGGCCCGCTGCGCTGTTCGATCAGCGCGTCACGACCGATGAACTGCCCCTTGTCGAACGACACCGCCCACCCGAAGCCCGCTTCCAGGGGTGTGCGATCGGGAACGAGGTCCTGCCCGTACAGCGGGTAGCCCATCTCCAGCCGAAGCACGTCTCGCGCCCCGAGCCCGCACGGTTCCATCTGCACACCGGCGCCCGCCATCGTGAGCGCATCCCACAGCTCGGCGACGACGGAGGCGGAGGCGAACAGCTCGTAGCCGCGCTCGCCGGTGTAGCCGGTTCGGGCGAGCACCACCTCTGCGTCACCGTGGTGGACGATCCGGCACCCCCGGAACGGAAGCTCGACGCCGTCCTGCCACAGCGCGGTGACGATCTCCTGTGAACGCGGGCCCTGCACGGCGAGGAACCCCCAGTCTTCGTGGTCGATGACCGCGGCTTCATCGGCGGCGGTACCGCGAAGCGCGTCGACGACCCCGTCCTTGTTCGCAGCATTGGGGACGACGAACCACCGCTCCTCGCCGAGGCGGTACACGAACAGGTCTTCCTCGACACCTCCGCGTTCGTTCAACATCTGGTGGTACTGAGACGCGCCAACGTCGACCCTGCGAACATCGTTCGTGAACAGCCGTTGGATCGTCGGGAGCGACGAGGGACCGACCACGTCCACCTTGCCCAGGTGACTCAGGTCGAACAGGCCGGCCCGCTCCCGAACGGCCCGGTGCTCCGAGAGCGTCCCCGCGTACTCGATCGGCATCAACCAGCCACCGAACGCGCCGAGCTTCGCGCCAAGTCGCCGGTGGACGTCCTCAAGCGGGCTGTGGCGAAGCTCGGCGCCGGTCATCCGCCGCATCGTACGGACGTCGCGACCCACGCGCGGCGGGTGGAAGCGACAAGGGCTGTAGCATGGTCTTCCGGGATGGCCGACGCCTACGACGTCGTGGTGATCGGGGCCGGGACGGGTGGATACTCCTGCGCCCTCCGATTGGCTTTGCTGGGCAAGCGTGTCGCGCTTGTCGAACGCGACCAACGCCTCGGCGGCACGTGTCTGCTACGCGGATGCATTCCCACCAAGGCGCTGCTGCAGTCTGCGTCCGTCATGGACACCGTCAACCGGTCGATCGAGTGGGGCATCAGCGCCAGTGGCCAACCCGACTGGTCGAAGATCCAGGCGTTCCAAGCGAAGATGGTGGACAAGCTCGTGTCGGGCCTCACCGGCCTGGTGAAAGCGAGGAAGATCGACGTCGTCAACGGGACCGCCTCGCTCAGATCCGGACCATCGGTCGAGGTCGATGGCCGGACGCTCCAAGCGACCGACGTGGTCCTCGCGACGGGCTCGACCCCGCGGCTCCTGCCGGGGCTGCAGCGCTCGGATCGGGTCATCACGTCCGATGAGGCGCTCACCTACGGCACCATCCCCGGCTCGGTGGTGATCATCGGGGCCGGCGCGATCGGTCTCGAGTTCGCGAGCTTCTACCGGTCGATGGGCGCCGAGGTCACGCTGGTCGAGGCATTGCCGCGGATCGCGCCGCTCGAGGACGAGGACGCCTCCAAGGAGATCGCCCGCGCGTTTCGCAAACGCGGGATCTCGACCTACGCCGGCGCATCCGTCGAGGACGTAACCGAACACGACGGCGGCGTCGACGTCACGTTCACGACAGGCGATAGCAAGAAGGAGACCACCAAGGCGGACGTGTGCCTCGTGGCGGTCGGACGCGGACCGATCACCGAAGGCCTCGGCCTGGAGGAAGCGGGCGTCGAGGTCGACCGGGGGTTCGTCAAGGTCGACGATCAGCTGCAGACGACCGCGAGCCGCGTGTGGGCGATCGGCGACGTCGCCGCGACGCCGCTGCAGCTCGCGCACGTGTCGTTCACCGAGGGGTACGCCGTGGCCGAGCGGATCGGCGGGGAGACGATTCCGGCGATCGAGTACACCGGCATCCCACGCGTCACGTACTGCTCCCCGGAGATCGCCTCCGTCGGGCTGACCGAGGCGCAGGCGGTCGAGCGAGGCCACGACGTGGAGGTCGAGAGGTTGAATCTCCAGGGCATCGGGAAGGCGAACATCGTCGGCGAGGGCGGAATGGTGAAGGTCGTCGCCGAGAAGGCCGGCGGTCCCGTGCTCGGCGTTCACATGGTGGGACCGCACGTCACGGACCTCATCTCCGAGGGCATGCTGATCGTGAACTGGGAAGCGGTTCCCGCCGAAGTGGCCGCGCTGATCCATCCGCATCCGACGCTGTCCGAGGGCGTCGGCGAGGCCTTCCTCGCGCTCGCCGGCAAGCCGCTGCACGGGACCTGAGATGGCGACCCGCGTCAAGGACAAGAAGGCCGCCGCGGAAAAGTGGCGCGTCGGTCTCTCCGACGACCAGCTGAAGGACATCCTGCACAAGCTCAAGCTGTGCAGGTACTTCGACGAGCGGATGGAGGCGCTGTACCGGCAGGGCCGGCTGCCCGGCGCCATCTACTCCGGCCGCGGTCAGGAGGGCACGCACGTCGGCGTGGTCTATCCGCTGCGCGACGATGACTCTCTGTTTCCAACGCATCGCGATCTGTCGGCGCAACTCACGAAGGGACTCGAGCTCCGCCGCGTCATGGCGCAGTTCTGGGGCCGGATCGACGGCTACACGCGCGGACGGGACGGGAACAGTCACATCGGCGATTGGCAGGGCAACCGAACGTGGACCGTGATGTCGCATCTGCCGATCGCATATCCAGTCGCATGCGGCGCCGCCCTCGCGTACAAGCGGCGCGGCGAGCCGCGCGTTGCGATGGCGATCTGCGGCGACGGGGCAACGTCGAACGGACGCTGGCACGAGGCGCTGAATGTGTCGGGGATCTACGAGCTCCCCGTCGTGTGGGTCGTGAACAACAACCTGTACGCGTACTCGGCGCCGAACCCGCTCGAGTTCCCGGTGCCGACGATCGCCGAGCGCGCCGGGGCGTACCGGATGCCGGGCGTTCGCGTTGACGGCGCGAACGTCCTGGACGTGTACCAGGCGGCAAGCGAGGCGGTCGATCGCGCCCGAGACGGTGGCGGCCCCACGCTGATCGAGAGCGTGTCGCTGCGCTGGCGCGGTCACGCCGGTCACGACCCGGCCAAGTACGTTCCCAAGGAACTCCTCGAGGACTACATGCAGAACAAGGACCCCGTGAAGCGGTTCGAGGAGTTGCTCCGCTCGAACGGCGTCGTCGACGACACGACCGTCAAGGAGCTCGACGAGCGTATCCAGCGGGAATTCGAAGACGGCTACGAGTTCGCCCAGAACTCGCCGTTACCGGAACCGGGCGACGTGACCAAGGGCCTGTGGGTCGAGGACGGCTACTGGACCTCCGAGCCCGGCCGCGGCGGAGGGACGCCGACCTGATGGCCTCGACGACCAGAACACTCGAGGCCGGTGCTGCCGGTCACGGCGCCGAACCACGCGGGAAGCGCGACGACGACGGCCAGGCCACCTACCTGGTTGCGGTCGCCGAGGGCCTGTGGGAAGAGATGGAACGCGACGAGCGCGTGTTCCTGCTCGGCGAGGACATCGGCGTCTACGGGGGCGCGTTCAAGGTGACCGAAGGCTTCATCGAGCGATTCGGACCAGAGCGCGTCATGGACACGCCGATCGTGGAGGAGACCATCGTGGCCATGGCGCTCGGGGCGGCGATGGAGGGGTTCCGCCCGGTTGCCGAGTTCCAGTACGCGGACTTCATGTCGAGCGGGTTCGACGAGATCACGACGGCGCTCGCCCGCTACCACTACCGAAGCGGGGTTCCGGCGCCGGTCGTGCTTCGCGCTCCGTCGGGCGGAGGCGTTCGCGCGTCCAGCTTCCACTCGTTCAACCCCGAGCCGTGGTTCGCCCACTCGCCCGGCCTGAAGGTGATGTGCCCGGCATTCCCCACCGACGCCAAGGGATTGATCAAATCAGCCATCCGCGACGACAACCCGTGCGTGTTCCTCGAACACAAGTGGATCTACCGCCGCGTCAAGGAGAAGGTGCCGGAGGACCCCGACTTCCTGATCCCGATCGGCAAGGCAGACGTGAAGCGTGAAGGTCGCGACGTCACGATCGTGTCGTACGGAATGATGGCCCATCACGCGCTCGACGCGGCCGAGACGCTCGCGCAGGAGGGAATCGACGTCGAGGTGATCGACCTCCGCTCGATCGTCCCGCTCGATACCGAGGCGATCCTGGCGTCTGTGGCGAAGACGAGCCGCGCAGTGGTGTTGTACGAGAGCCACCGGTTCCTCGGCGTCGGGGCGGAGGTCGCGAGCGTGATCGCCCAGGAGGCGTTCGAGTCGCTCGACGCGCCGGTCGTTCGCCTGGCGCCCCCGAACGTGCCGGTGCCGTTCTCCCCCGCGCTCGAAGACGCCTATCTCCCGCAGGTATCGGACATCGAGGACGCGGTCCGCAAGCTGTCGGCGTGGTAGCAGTGCACAGGGAGCGGTAGCCCAACAAGAGGGATCACGTGGCGAAGCGGTAGCCCGAACGAGGAGGGCTCATGCAGGTCAAGATGCCGCAGCTCGGCGAGACGGTCGTCGAGGGAACGATCCTCAAGTGGCTCAAACACGAGGGCGACCAAGTCGCACAGGACGAGGCGCTCTTCGAGATCTCCACGGACAAGGTCGACACCGAGGTTCCCTCGCCGGCGGCGGGAACGCTTACGCAGATCCTCGTCCCGGAGGGACAGACCGTCGCCGTCGGTACAGATCTGGCGACGATCGACTCGGGTGACGGCGCCGCGGCCGCGCAACCCGAAGCCGCGAAGGAGGAGCCGGCGCCGAGCGACGCGGACTCCGACACCGCCTCCGGACCGCCCGTTCAGGAGAGCGCCCCGGTCGAGACGCCGCAGGTCGAACCCGCCGCGGTCGTGGCCGCGGCGCAGGCTCCGAGTCAGCCGACGCCGTCGCCGAAGACGCCGTCCACCGAACCGGCTGCGGCACAGGCCGACCAGGGTCCGAGGTCCAAGATCCTCTCGCCACTCGTTCGGAGGCTGGCCGACGAGCACCAGGTGGACCTGGGACAGATCCAGGGAACCGGAACCGGCGGCCGGATCACCAAGAACGACATCCTCGCGTTCGTCGCGTCTCGAGGCGAGGCCGCACCTGCCGCGGCACCTGCCGCGACCGCAGCGCCGGCCATCGCGCCGGCCACCACACCGGCCCCCGCTCCGAGCGCCCCTGCACCCGCAGCCGCACCCGCCGCGCCGCTTCGCGCCCCCACCGCCGGTCAGGGCGAAGAGGTCGTCCCGGTCACGCACATCCGCAAGCGGATCGCCGAACACATGCTGGGGTCGACGCAGACGACCGCGCGGGCGTGGACGCTGGTCGAGGTGAACGTCGATCACCTGGTCAAGATCCGAGAGCGGGCGAAGGATGCCTTCCGCCAGAAGTACGGCGTGAACCTCACGTACCTACCGTTCGTCGTGCGGGCGACCGTCGACGCGCTGCTCGAGTACCCCTACGTCAACGCCAGGCTGGACGGCGAGAGCATCGTCCTCCATCGCTACGTCAACATGGGCATCGCGGTGTCGTACGACGCCGGTCTCATCGTGCCCGTCATCAAGGGCGCCGACGGAATGAACTCGGTCGGCATCGCGCGTGCGATCGCTGACCTCGCCGAACGGGCGCGCGCGCATCAACTGAAGCCCGACGAGGTGCAGGGGGCAACGTTCACGATCACCAACCCCGGCCCGTACGGGTCGGTCGCGTCCGTTCCGATCATCAGCACGCCGAACACGGGGATCCTGTCCTTCGACGCGATCACCAAACGACCGGTCGTGATCGACGACGCCATCGCCGTGCGCTCGATGGTGAACATCTCGATGTCGTGGGACCACCGCGTGATCGACGGCGAGGTGGCGACGCGGTTCCTGTCGCGCGTGAAGAACAACCTGGAATCGTGGGACTTCGCCGAGGACATCGGCGTTTAGACGAATGTCTCGTCCGGCTCGTCTGATCCGCCCCGACGGACCCGTCGACTACGACGAAGCGAACGCGGCGATGCACGAGCTCGCGGAGGCGCGTCTCGCAGGCACCGGCGCAGACACGTTGATCCTGCTCGAACACCCGCCGGTGTTCACGGCGGGACGGCGGTCGAAACCGGATCACGTGGTGTGGACCGAGGACGCCATCCGCGCCGCCGGAGCCGACCTCAGGTACATCGATCGGGGCGGCTCGTTCACGTTCCACGGGCCGGGTCAGCTCGTGGGCTATCCCGTGCTCGACTTGGGCTCGCGGCCCGATGCGCTGCGGTTCGTACGCGATCTCGAGGAGGTCGTGATCCGCGCCGCGGCTGACGTCGGCATGCCGCTCGAACGGAACGTTGTCCAGACCGGCGTGTGGTCCGGAAACCGGAAGGTATGCGCAATCGGCGTCCGCCTGATGCGGATGCGGGTATCACTCCACGGGTTCGCGCTCAACTGCTCGACGGACCTGTCGTGGTACGACGCGATCGTTCCCTGTGGGCTCTCAGACGAGGGAGTAACGTCACTCTCCGAGCTGGCGGGTAGAACCGTAACCGTCGACGAGATGGTGCCGCTGGTAGCCCGCCGGTTCGAAGACGTTTTCGGACGTCGACTCGTGACCGAGGAGACCGCGTGGCCGCCTCGACGGCTCTCGACCGCCGTCGCGTCTGCTATCTGACCGAGCGTGTGTGGACGTGACTCGCGAAGACCGGCGGGTCCACGACGCCGCCGCCCGGGGCTTCGAGGCGGCGGCCGAGCGATACGAGCGCGGACGGCCGACGTACCCGGAGGACGCCGTCGCGTTCCTCATCCGGAAGCTCGAGATCGGCGAACGAACTGACGTCGTGGAGCTTGGCGCCGGGACGGGGAAGTTCACCGAGCTGATCGTCCCGACCGGCTCGCGGATCGTTGCCGTCGAGCCGGTCTCGGCGATGCGTCAGGCGCTCGAACGCAACTGCCCGACGGTCACGGTGCTCGACGGCGTAGCCGAGGCGATCCCGCTCGCGGAGGCGAGCGCGGACGCCGTCGTCGCGGCGCAGGCGTTCCATTGGTTCGACGGCAACCGGGCTCTCGGCGAGATCCACCGGGTGCTCCGTCCGGATGGCGCGCTCGGTGTGATCTGGAACGTCAGAGACGAGGCGACCGACTGGTCCGAGCGCCTGACCGCCATCTTCGACCGGCTTTCAGGCAGTGGCCCGCGGTACCGCGACATGCGATGGCGCGGCGCGTTCACGCGGACCGAGCTCTTCGGACCCCTCCACCACCAGCTCGCGTACCACGTGCAGAAGTTGACGCGCGAGCAGTTCGTCGATCGCGTTCTCTCGGTGAGCTACGTGGCGAGCGCGCCGGACGACGAGCGCGATCGGGTGATCGCCGAGGTCGAGGAGATGCTCGACACGGATCCGGAGCTTCGCGGTCGCGATGAGATCGTGATGCCCTATCGGACCGAGGTCTTCTGGTGCGCCAAGCTATGACTCGGCGTCCGCAACGATGACATAGCACGGCCGCTCATCGAGCCAGCCGAACGGCCCCGGCTCGTGGAGCCGGGCGGCCCACTCGACGTCGCGAAGGCGCCTGATCCGAACGCCGTGCCATCCCGCTTGGTGGACCGCGTCGACGAGCGGAACGGGTGAAGCGTCCCGCTCAGAACAGGGCGTTCGCGAGCTTTCGCCTGTACTCGCCGACGATCGGTTCCTCGTCGCCGAGCGCAGCGAACATCGTGAGCATCGCCGCACGGGCTTCCGGGTCGTCGCCGAGAGCGCCGAGCATGCCGTCGAGGGCCTCGCGGTACCGCCCCTGTGCGGCCAGCCGCTTCGCGCTGGCGAGCGTTCCGGGCCCCTCCACGTTCGCCCAGGACCGGACGTCGATGCCGGCGATCACGCCATCCGCCTCGGGATCGGGAAGGATCGGCGCGAGCACCTGTCGTGCCTCGTCGTCGCGAGCCGTCTCGGCGAGGATGCGACCGAGACCGACCCGCGCGTCACGGTTCGAATCCTCGGCCTCGAGCGCCGCGCGGTACGTCGACTCCGCGTCGACGAGATCACCTTCCAGCTCGCTTTCGCGAGCCCGCGTCGCATCGAGATCCGCCTCGGTCGGCAGCAGGCGGTCGATGAACTCGTTCACCATGGGCTCGGGGACCGCGCCGATGAAACCATCTATCGGATTGCCGTCCTTGAACGCCACGACCGTCGGGATGCTCTGGACTCCGAACCGCCCCGCGGTGTACGGGTTGGAATCGACGTCGAGCTTTGCGAGCAGGAACTGCCCGCCTCGCGCCTGCGCGGCCTTCTCCAGGATGGGCCCGAGCACCCGGCACGGCCCGCACCACGCGGCCCACAGGTCGACGACCACCGGCCGTCGCTTCGACTCCTCGACCACCGCCTCGGTGAAGTTCGCGTCGGTCGCGTCGATGCCGGCTCGTGCTGCAGGATCTCCGCTTGTGCCACGTCATTCACCTTACCCGTCGATCGGATGGTTACCGCGCGCCGTGGGATACAACGCGTACGAACTGGGAACCCTTCCCGCATGCGGCGGAGCTTGATGAAGCAACCCCGGTGCTACCATTTCCGGCGAGGATGGTGACGTGGCGACCCGAGTGACCACGCCAGCATCGCACGAGGCTCTCGGCCTCGGAGAGGACGATCTCCTCTCGATTTACCGGACGATGCTGACGGCTCGCCTCGTCGACGAGGCCTCCTTCCGCCTCAACCGTCAGGGAAAGGCTCCGTTCGTCGTGCCCGTCTCGGGACACGAGGGCTGTCAGGTCGGCACGGCGTGGGCGCTCCGGCGGGGGCAGGACATCTGGGTCCCGTACTACCGCGATGTGGCGGTCGTCCTCGTCGCCGGGATGACCCCGGTCGAGATCTTTCTCGGATTGTTCGCGAAGGCAGACGACCCGTCCTCGGGAGGTCGCCAGATGCCGAGCCACTGGGGCTCACGGCGTCTCGGCATCATCAGCCACTCCTCTCCCATCGCCACGCAGGTTCCCCACGCCGCGGGGATCGCGTACGCCGCGAAGTACCGCAAGGAGGACGCCGTCGTCGGATGCTGGTTCGGCGAGGGCGCCACGTCCGAGGGCGCGTGGCACGAGGGGCTGAACTTCGCCGGGATCCACAAGCTCCCGATCGTGTTCATCTGCGAGAACAACCAGTACGCGATATCGGTCGCCCAGGACAAGCAAATGGCGGTCGAGAACGTGGCGGACCGCGGTCCGGCGTACGGCTTCCCCGGAGTCGTCGTCGACGGGAGCGACGTGATCGCGTGCTACGGCGCCATGCGCACAGCGGTCGATCGCGCTCGCGCCGGCGAAGGCCCGACCTTGATCGAGGCGAAGACGTATCGCTTCTTCCCGCACACATCCGACGACGACGACCGCTCGTACCGCACGCGCGAGGAGGTGGAGGCGGCGAAGCACCGCGACCCGCTGCATCTGTTCGAGCACTACCTTCGAAAGGTCGGTGTTCTCGAGAAGAGCGCAGTCGACGAGCTCGCGGTCGAGGTCAAGGCCGAGGTCGACAAGGCCGTCGATCAGGCGTGGAGCGCCCCCGACCCCGAACCCTCGAGCCTCACGCGCCACGTGTTCTCCGAAGGCGACGAGGCGTGACCGAGAAGAACGTCGTCACCGCCATCCACGACACCCTCCACGAGCGCATGGCCGCGGACGAACGTGTCGTCATGCTGGGAGAGGACATCGCGACGCGCGGCGGCGTCTTTCGAGTGACGCAGGGATTCCTCGACGAGTTCGGCGAGGAGCGCGTGATCGACACGCCGATCGCGGAAGGGATGATCGTCGGGATCGCCGTGGGGATGGCGCTCCACGGCCTGCTGCCCGTCGCCGAGATCGAGTTCGCCGACTTCATCCATCCGGCTTTCGACCAGATGGTGTCGGAGGTGGCGCGGATGCGGTATCGCACCAACGGTGACTTCGGACTACCGATGGTCGTTCGCGCCCCGTACGGCGGCGGCGTGCACGGCGCGCTCTATCACTCCCAGTCGATCGAGGCGTTCTACGGCCACATCCCCGGACTCAAGGTGGTCGTCCCGTCGACGCCGTACGACGTGACCGGGATGCTGCGGGCGGCGATCGACGATCCGGACCCGGTCCTGTTCCTGGAGCACAAGCGGACGTACCGGCTGATCAAGGGAGATGTGCCCGACGAGCCGTTCGTCGTTCCGATCGGCAAGGCGGACGTGAAGCGCGAGGGAGACGACCTCTCGGTCATCTCGTACGGGCTGATGCTGCACGTGTGTCTCGAGGCGGCGTCGCGATTGCAGGATCAGGAGGGTGTGAAGGCCGAGGTCGTCGACGTTCGGACGATCAATCCTCTCGACACCGAGACGATCCTGGCATCCGTTCGCAAGACTGGGAAGGCCATGGTGGTGTACGAGGACAACCGCACGTACGGCGCCGGCGCTGAGATCGCGGCGGCGATCGCCGAGGAGGCGATGTTCGACCTCGACGGCCCGATCGTTCGGATCGGGGGTCCCGATGTTCCGGCGATGGGTTTCGCGACGAACCTCGAGCACGCGTTCCTCCCCGACGCGGACCGGATCTACACGCACATGCTGGAGCTCGCCCGGTTCTGATGAACGCCGATCACAACCCCAACCACCGCCGGCTCCATCTGCCGATCGTGTCGACGAACGGGAAGCCGACCGCTCCCCCGGTCGACGACGAACGCAAGCCACCGTGGCTGAAGGTTCGACTCCAGACCGGACCGAACTACCAGGAGCTGAAAGGCATCATGCGCGGCCTCTCGCTGCACACGGTGTGCGAAGAGGCGATGTGCCCGAACATCCACGAGTGTTGGGAGGAGCGCGAGGCGACGTTCCTCATGCTCGGCGACAAGTGCACCCGTCGCTGTGGCTTCTGCGACGTCATGACGGCAAAGCCCGATCCGGTCGACGAGGACGAGCCCCGACGGATAGCCGAGGCCGTGAAGGAGATGGGTCTTCGGTTCGTCGTCCTCACGGGCGTCGCCCGCGACGATCTTCCGGACGGCGGCGCGCGAATATGGGCCAGCGCGATCAGAGCCGTTCGCCACGCGGTACCCGGTTGTGGCGTCGAGGTGCTGCCGACCGACTTCAAGGGCGGCGAGCGCGACATCGCGACGGTCATCCAGGCCGAGCCCGACGTCTTCGCGCACAACCTGGAGACCGTGCGCCGTCTTCACGGCCGGATTCGGCCGGCCTTCGGCTACGGTCGCTCGCTCGAGGTGCTCCGGATCGCCAAGCGTCTGCGCGAACGGCAGATCACCAAGTCGAATCTCATCCTCGGCATGGGCGAGACCCCGGACGAGATTCCGGAGGCCCTGAACGACCTGGCAAACGCCGGCGTGGACATCGTGACGATCGGGCAGTACCTGCAGCCGACCACCTATCACCTGCCCGTCGACCGGTGGGTACACCCGGACGAGTTCGCCCGGTGGGAGCGCTTCGGTGAGAGCGAGCTCGGCATCTCCCACGTCGAGGCCGGGCCACTCGTTCGTTCCAGCTACCACGCCGGCAAGCAGCTTCGGCGCGCGATCGGCGCGAACGCAGCGCTCGCGGGCTGACCGGCGGAACGCGGAGGAGCCGACCTGTAAGCCGGGTTCTGTGCGACGATCTGCGACCGTCGCGGCGACCATCTCTCTGGATCCCTCTCGGGATCCCGGGGCCGTCGCCCTCGTGCAGCCGACCCGGGAACTCGAGGCGGGCCACCCCTCCGGCCGGGAATTCCGCGGCCGAACGCTCCCTGCTTGGCCTTGCTCCGGGTGGGGCTTGCCGAGCCGGACCGGTCACCCGATCCGCTGGTGAGCTCTTACCTCACCGTTTCACCCTTACCGCAACGCGGCGGTCTGTTCTCTGTGGCGCTTTCCGCGGGTCGCCCCGCCTGGGTGTTACCCAGCACCCTTGCCCTTCGGAGCCCGGACTTTCCTCGAACGTCTCCGCCCGCGGTCGCCCGGTCGGCTCCTCCGCGGAACGAGTATACGGGCGCCGTATCATCGGCGGACGATGCGGCCCGCTTCGCTCCTGATCGCGACGGTGTTCGCGGTCGGCGGCTGCGCCCCGCAACCCAACGGTCCGGCTGCGCCGATCGCTGTCGAGCAGTTAGGAGGAGCCCCGGCCCTCGAAGCCTCGGCCGCCAGAGCAGCCGTCGTGGACTTCGTCTCCGCATATGCCGCCTCGCCGACGGAGGGGGTAGGCGCCCTCGCCCAATCGGTGGCCAGCCCCGAGCTCGACACGTGGGTGCGGTGGCTCGACGTTCAGCACCGAGAGTTCGAAGGCGCGATCGACGCGGTCGCCGACGTTCGCGACGTGGAGTTCGTCGGATCTCTCGAGGAGGACCGTGCTCGGATCGCGCAGGTCGCCCTGTCGGCGTCGGTCGTCTTCCACATCGATCCGGATGAGGATGACGCTTTCGAGTCGGTGCGGATCCTCGACGGCGCGGTCACGCTCATGCAGACCGACGATGCGGCGACGTACAAGGTGTTCGATCTTCAGCGCGACGGCGTGCGGATGTCCGAGGCGATCGAGGCCTTCCGAGACGAGGTGCGGACGGAGCAGCAGGTCGAGGTGCAGCTGGACTCGCTGTTCATGTTCCCGCCGAACTGGCAGTTCAACATGGTGATACGAAACGACGCATCGGAGCCCTTGTTCCTCGACGCGAACTCAACGGGCCTCTACGTGGAGGAAGGAGACGGGTTCGAACGAATACCAGCGGTGATCAGCGGATCGTTCGAGGTCGTGCCGCCGGCGTCGGAGGTCGAGGGGATCCTCGCGTTCCGTTTGCAACCGACCGCGTCGGGCCGCGTCCTGACGCTCGCCTACAAGCTCGGTCGTCGCGACCGGAACCAGGTCCTCTTCGAGTTCCCGCTCGAAGGGCTGGTTACGTCCGTTCCTCCTCCCCCTCCAGCAGACCAGGAGACCGCGGGGGACGTGACCACGTAGCGCCGGCTCCGGCGAGCCACGCATCCACGCCGTCGTTCGCCAGTCGATCGGCCTCTATGTTCTCCTCGCGTGGAACGTGCTCGTACCGAACGGCTCGGAATCCGGCGGCGAGCGACCGTACGCGAGCATGCAACCGCTGCAGCGTGGGGTTCTTCACTCGGTATCTGCCCGAGAGCTGCTCGACGAGCAGTCTGCTGTCAGAACGCAGCAACACATCGGTCGCGCCCAGCTCTGCAACGCGTTCCAGCCCGCGGATCGCAGCCGTGTACTCGGCGACGTTGTTCGTGGCCACGCCGATGCCTTCGGCGACCTCGGCAAGAACCGCTCCATTCGTGTCGGTGATCTGAACGCCGATGCCGGCGGGGCCCGGATTGCCCCGCGCGGCACCGTCACACGCGACGATCACGCGAAGACGACGATCCGCCGGCAGTACTCGCACCTTTTGATGCCGTCGTCGCGCTTCAGCCGGTCCAGCTCCATCGCGGAAAGCTTCTCGTGGCACGCCTGGCACACGCCGTCGACGATCGCCGCGGCGCCGATCCCCTTCTTCTGTCGACGGAGGTCGTCGTACAGCTCGAGCAGCTCCTCGTCGATCTGGTTGGTGAGCTCCGAGCGCGTCGCGCGAAGTTCGTCGAGGTTCCGGGCTATGTCGTCCAGCTCTCTCGCCGCGTCACCGCCGACCTCATCCACGCGCGCACGAGCGGCCGCGACCTCCTCCGTCGCCTTCGATGTGCGGGCGTCCATCTCCTCACGTCGAACCATAAGCTCGAGCACCTCATCTTCGGCGCGAGACCGTCGCTCCTTCAGGTTCGTGATCTCGTGCTGGAGCGCTTCGAGCTCCTTGGCGTTGGCGATACTCCCGTCGTACATGCGCTTTTGCTCGTCGTCGAGCTTTCGGCCAATCGATTCGATGTCGTGTTCGAATCGAGACGACTGCGAGGCGACCGAGTCGAGCGCGAGGCGAAGCTCGCCGAGTCGCGACTCGGCGTCCTCCATCTGCTTTCTGGCGATCGCCAGGTCTTCGCCCGCCTCGAGCTGCCCGCGGCGATGCTCGAGACGGTCGATCGAGGAATCGGTGGCTTGGAGATCGAGCAGTCGGTCCATCCCGCGCATCGACATGAGGGTAGCCGATGCGCATTGAACCACCGCTGGGCAGGGCGATGACACTCGCTCAAAGGAGCTCGAGCTGTTCGGCTTTCTCTCCACGAGGGCGTTCCGAGGTTCGCCACCGGCGGGGGCGCTCCGGCGCCGGCCGCGTGCCGCCGAGTTCGCGAATGAGATCGCCGACAGCATCGCCGAGCGCGTTCCGGTCGCCGGGCGGTCCGTACGGCGTTCGGTACATCTGCTCGTAACGGGGAACGAGGTCCGGGTAGGTCTCTGCGAGCCACGGCATGAACTCCTCGCGCACGCCAGGCCGCAGGTGCAACAGGATCGGCGAGACGTGCGTGGCGCCCGCATCGATCGCGGCGACAACCACCGCTCGGAGTTGGTCAGGACGATCGGAGATGCCCGGAAGGACCGGCGCCATCAGGATCCCGCACGGGATGCCCGCTTCGTTCAGGGCCGCGACGGCCTCCATGCGAGCCTTCGGGTGGGGCGTGCCGGGCTCGCTCGTGCGCCAAACGTCCTCGTCGAGCGTCCCGATCGAGAACGCCGTCGTGACCTCCGTGACGTTCGCCGCCTCGACGAGCCGGTCGAGGTCGCGCAGGATCAGCGTTCCCTTCGTGAGGATCGAGAACGGGTTCCGGTAATCACTGAGCGCCTCGATGATCCTGGGCATCAGCTTGTATCGGCCCTCGGCGCGCTGATACGGGTCGGTGTTCGTGCCCATCGCGATGCCCTCGCCCTTCCACTTCTTGGCGCCGAGCTGACGACGCAGAACATCGGGTGCGTTGACCTTGACGACGATCTTCGACTCGAAGTCCTTGCCCGCGTTCATGTCGAGGTACGTGTGCGTCGGTCGGGCAAAGCAGTTGTGGCTCACGACTCCATTCGCGATGAAGTCGCCGGTGCCGGTGGTGATGTCGTACATCGGTAGGTCGACACCCAGTGGTTCGACGGCTTCGACTCCCAACGGCGCATTGCTCTTGATAGCTTGGCCGTCGATCGAACGCTTCCTCGTGATAGCCGGATCTACGGTGTGAAAGAAGCGAAGATGCTCGCGTACACCACCCAGGACACAGACGTAGACGACAGGGTTCTTTCGTTTTTTTACCTCCAGCCTGAAGCGGAACCCAAACCGACGCAAGCAATGAACAAGCCGCTCGATCACAATCGCATTGGTGTTTGCGATACGCAGGATGCCGCAACTATAGCTGCCTTCAGCGTCGAAGATTCCGGCAAGGAATCCCTTGCGCCAGGAATCGGATGGGTTGGTCGGGATCGAACAAATATCCTCGATTGCGTAGACGCGGGTGCGGCCTGAGGCGCTAATCGCAGACAACGCCTTCCTTGCGCCGACCGCCTCTTGGAAGAGGAACTCTCGCGTAGCGATGTCGAATTCGGTCAGATACTCACGTGTTCGCCGGAGCGCCTCTAGATCGACGAGCGCGAGACGAAACTGATTGGCCACACGAGTAGATGAAAATGCCGCATCAGTCGATAGGTGGCCGTCTCCGCGAATCATTCCGCAGAGATAGCCGTATCGATAATGCGTGTCGTGGATCGGTTGGATCGCGAAGCGGCCGGTGCCCATCAGTTTGTTCCTCAGAGTGAGGTGCGGTCGCTGATCGGGCCCCTGCTCCGATCCGGTTACGTACTTCCAACCTCGGTTCGACAAATAGCGATGGTCACCACTGGCAACGAGCTCAGTTCCGTCTACCAATGTGATTCGGTACGCGGTCTTCACTGTCGACCAATGGGCGAGCACGCGCGTCTTGACGTAGTAGTGGTACTTGTCTCCAGCCACGGTCCCGTATACCTCGTCTCCCACCTCCACATCGGCGAGAGGCTTCGTTCGGCCGTCTCCCATCAAGATCGGAGTCTCACCGATCTGGCAGTACTCACAAGCATGCGAGCATCCCCGATACGGGTTGATCGTGTACTTGAACGGCAGGTAGTTGCCCGGGACCTGATTGATGATCGTCTTGCACTCCGCCTCGATGAACTCGATCCCGCGGAACTCCGGGGTGTCGAACGTCCGCCGGGCGATCTCGAAGAGCTGTTCGGGCATCGACCGAGGATAGAACACATGTTCGAGTCGCTGCAACTCCCGATCCGGGTGATCTAGGGTTCCGCGCATGTCGATCTGGCTCGTTCGACACGGCGAGACGGAATGGACACTGTCGGGTCAACACACGAGTCGAACCGACCTCCCGCTCACCGTCGAAGGAGAGCTCCAGGCCGTCGCGATGGGCAAGCTCCTCGCGGATCACCGCTTCGACGCGGTGCTGTCGAGCCCCATGCAACGCGCCGTCAACACGGCGAAGCTCGCGGGCTTCGGTGACCGCGTGCAGACGAACGATGCGCTGACGGAAGTCGACTACGGCGACTACGAAGGACTCACGACGAACGAGATCTGGGACAAGGCTCCCGGCTGGGAGCTCTTCCGAGAAGGCAGTCCAGGCGGCGAGACGCCACAGCAGATCGAGCACCGCATCAACGCGCTGCTTGGGGAGATTCAGACGCTCGGCCCGAGCGTGTTGCTGTTCGGCCACGGCCACTGCATGCGGGCGATCGGCGCTCGGTTCCTCGGGCTCCCGATAACGTTCGGGACTCATCTCCGGATCGACCCGTCGTCGGTATCCATCCTCTCGCACGAGCGCGACGGCCCAGCGATCGTCGTCTGGAACCGACGCGTCCCGACGCGCGCCGTCGTCGTTGCAGAGGCAGCCATGCGAGCGCGGAACTGATCGGATGGGCTGCCTCCTCGTCATCCTCGCCCTCATCACTCCCCGCGTCGTGATGTTCGTCATGTGGTTGTTCACCGATTACCTGAGCCGCGCGTTCTCGAGCGGATGGTGGGGCGTTCTCGGCTTCTTCTTCTTGCCGACGACATCGATCGGCTACGCGATCGCGAGGAATGAGTTCACTTCCCAGGGAGGCGGGATCGAGGCCGGCGGCATCATCGTCATCGTGATCGGCGTCGCAGCCGATCTCGGGCTCATCGGCGGCTCCGGACGAGGGCTCGGCAACCGCGACTGAGACCACCACCACCCACTCGACGTCTTCCCTAAAGCCGAGCCTGCATCGGCCGAAAGGACTAGTCCGGTTAGGTAGCTGTACACGTGGCCGTGATGGGCTATACAGGAACGAGGGCTATCACTGAAGAGATGGGCATGAGGCGAACAACCTCGCAGCCGCGCGCCGTCGTCGCAGACGGACGCCCGCTCGAACGCGGCCTCGTTCGTTTCCTTCTCGACGAGGCGGGTTACGTCGTCGTCGCCGAGGCGGGGGCTGCGCACGATACCGCGGAAGCCGTCCGCGAATACCAACCCGACGTGCTCGTCCTCAACGAGAACACCGCCGTCGACCACGGCGTTCCAGTCATTGCCGACCTCCGACGCGCGTCGCCGGCGACGAAGTTCATCCTCGTCACATCATCGGACACCACAGCGCCAGCCGAGCTGCTCGGCGAGGCCGATTCGGTCATCGAGGAAGGGGCCGGCATCAAGGAGCTGGGCTTCGCGCTCGAGAGCACGCGGCGAGGCGTACGGACCGAGACGGCCCGCGTCCAAGCCGCACTCGAACCTCTTTCGTTGAGCGAACCAGGGGTGCGCAACCATCTACGTTGGCTGGAACGAATGCAGGGCGCCGCCGCGGCGGCGATCCTGATCATCGCCATCGCCCTGTTCGTTGGTCCTTACGGCGGCGTGCCGTCGGGTCCTGACGGAAATCGCGAAGCGAACGTGCATATCTCCGCGGCGTTCCGGTCTCTGGACGAACTGGCCGAGCGTGTGTCGACCGCGGACCCCTCCGAGGTGGGATCACTCGCGGCGACGCTGTGGACGCAGCGAGCGCTGGCTTTGGCCTCGGGCGGAGATGTCACTGCCCTCGACGAGCAGATCGCCACAACGCTGCGACCACTGGTGCCGTCGATGTCGCCGGAGGCCGCTACGACATTGCTTGCCATCCTCAGAGACCTGGTGCCGGGAAGCGAAGCTCCCCCGCCTCCCGTCGATTCGACCATCACGCCGGAGCCATCGCCGCCGCCGGACGAGAGCGCAACGGTAAGCCCGTCGCCAGAATCGCCCGTCCCGAGCGAGACGCCCGCCCCCAGTCCCGAACCGGAGCCGAGTCACGGCCCACCGCCGAGACCAACGCCGAGTCCCGAACCGGAACCGACGAACACGCCGTCGCCGAGTCCCGAACCGGAACCGACGAACACGCCGTCGCCCAGTCCCGAACCGGAACCGACCGGGACGCCGTCGCCCAGTCCGGAACCCGAACCAACGGAGACGCCGACGCCGACTCCGTCCGACACTCCGTCGCCCACTCCGACTGACACTCCGTCGCCGACTCCGACCGAAACGCCGTCGACCAGTCCGACGGACACGCCGTCGCCGACTCCGAGCGAGACACCGTCGCCCACCCCGAGCGAGACACCGTCACCGACCGAGTCCCCCTCGCCCAGTTCGACCGAGACGCCGTCGCCAAGTCCCGAACCGGAGCCCACCGAGACGCCGTCGCCGACGACAGACGCGACGCCCATCAATCCCGGACTCATCGTTGTCCCACCGGCCCTCGGCGTGCTCGAGGCAGTGTCCCGTTCAACCCGCCGGCGCCGAAGCCAGCGAGGGCCGATCACCCACCTCCATTTGGGAATCTCAAGCTCCCAAACGGGCGAGACTGACGATCTCACAGCCGTGAACAGCCATTCCTTCGCATCGCAGCAAAACGTTGACGACGCCCAGGAATTGGTCCGTAGGTTGACAACTGTCCGAGCGGCGATCGAAGAGCAGAGCATTCGTGTCGCCGACTTGGAAGAACAATTCAAGAGCGAGCTACGACGCGTGCAGATGCTTCGGGCGCCGAGCGAAGACCCGTCGGACGCTGACTCCGTGACATTCCCCAGACCGCCTCAGGACCTGGCGTAGAGCGAGCTGCTGTTCCTTGATCTCCTGAGCGAGTTGGTTCGACCCGCCCTGAGTCGATAAGCGTGGCTAGGCTATGAGCCGGACCAAAGGAGGGGAACGATGCTTGCTGAGTTCAAGAAGTTCGTGATGCGCGGCAATCTCCTCGAGCTGGCCGTGGCCTTCATCCTGGGAGTCGCATTCGCGACCGTGGTGACCGCGTTCACCAACATCATTCTGAGTTTCATCGCTGCCATCTTCGGCGCCGAGGTGAGTTTCGATCACCTCACGTTCACCTTGAATGACACGCCGATCCCGTATGGAGCGTTCCTCACCGCCGTGGTGAGCTTCCTGATCATCGCGTGGGTTCTGTTCCTTTTGGTCCAGGCGTACAACCGGCTGAACGCACCGACTGAAGAGCCGAAGAACACCAAGCCTTGTGAGTACTGTCAGACGGAGATCCCCATCAATGCTGTGCGCTGTCCGAACTGTACGAGTCAGCTCGTGACGGCCGGCTCGTAGACAGCCGTGGGCGAATGGGGCTCAAGGGGCAGCCGAGCGAACCCGGCCCTTCTCTACGAGTAGCTCACCCGTATCGCCCGGACCTGACAGAACGCGTCGGCGTGAATGCTCACGGTTACTAGCACCTTGGATCGCTTCTTCTTCCACGACACGTTCCTGTTGTTCGTGCAGTCACCCGTGAGCTCAGCTCGAACCCCCGTCACCTTCCCACTGATACCCGGGACCCTGACCCGAACCCACGCTGTCCCGTACCCTTCGGCGCCGTCGCAGGAGAGGTCGACCCGAGGGTCGTTGCCCCAGTTATACGTTTGGACATCGCACTGGGCGTAGTGCTGGCCGTCCCAGACGAACTCTTCGTCCCAGGCGACTGCGTTCACACCGGCGTTCACTTCTTTGACGGCCGCCTCTGCGGGAGTGGCTGCGAGTGCGAGAAGGAGGGCTGCCGCGAGCCCTAGAATTGCGATGCGTCTCATCGGTCACCTCCATCCCGGTCGAACAGCGCCTGAAACTCCTGGTCTCGGGGTTATCGGCAGCGTGTCCGGAGGTCTGAAGGGCGGCGTTCGTTGTGGGCCTGGCGTGGGCGCTGAGGGACTCGAACCCCCGACCTCTTCCTTGTAAGGGAAGCGCTCTCCCGCTGAGCTAAGCGCCCGTCCACGCGTGCTCGACCGGCTCGCCGCGGACGTGGCCGCACGCGCGGCACACGACCTGTCCGAGCATGGCAGAAAGCCGCGTAGCGCCACAGGACTCGCATCGGTCGAGCTGCACGGCCCAGTCCGGCCGGTCCTCCTGGCACGTCGGGCATACGAGTACCTGCCGCCCGCCCGACGTCGCTCGGACCCATTGCCGTTCGCGCTTGTCCGGATCGTACGTCGGCCGGCCGCACAGGTAGCACGTCGGCCGGTGCTCCGGCGCGCCACCATTCTCCGTCAAGCCCACGACACCAGAGCATAGGCCAGCGATCACGCGCCGCCCGGGAGCCGCGGTTCGCTTGGCGCCGCCGTCGTACCTACGATGTCGCCAACGACTCGATCGGAGGCGAGAACGATGAGTGAACAAGGAAGCCGGGTTGTCGGATCGCTCGCCGCGGTAGGCGACCTGTCCGTCGAGCGCTCGCTCGTCGGCGCGTTGCGGGCGGAGAACGTTCGGTTCGAGCGATCGATCGCCGGACCGGTCATGGCGCGGGGCGACGTCTCGCTCGAGCAAGCGGGCTGCGGCCCGGTCCTATCGGGCGGGAACGTCTCGTTCCATCAAGCTGGCTGCGGGCCGGTGATGGCGCGTGGCGATGTGTCGTTCACGCAAGGCGGGACGCAGTCCGTCCTCGCCGGGTCGGCCTCGATCGGCAGAGGTGCGTTCGTCGGGGTAGTGATCTCGCCCAAGGTGACCGTCGCCGACGGCGCTCGTGTGCTCATGAACACGAAGCAGGCCGCGGCCCTCGGCGCGGCCGTCGGGGCGATCGTGGGTCTGTTCTTTCTCGGGCGCCGGCGCTAACTCGGCTCGATCAGGCATGCTCCGTCTCGCTCTCGACGAGACGGCGCGCGAGCTCGGGCAGCATCCCCACGGCCACGCGCGGTTCGGAATCGAGAAGCTCCCAGAACTCCGCGCGCGAGATGGCTACGCCGCGGACGGGCGTCAGTGCTCGCACCCGCGCGACGCGCGGCGTGTCGGTGAGGAGCGACAGCTCGCCGACGAACGAACCCGCACCACGCGTGAACGGTGCGTGGTTCGGCAAGTCGATCTCGATCGTCCCATCGATCACGACGAACATGCCCGACCCCGGCTGTCCGTGTTCGATCAGCACGAACCCGGACCCGACCTCGAACGATGTCGCCATGTCGGCGATGCGACGAAGGTGCTCGTCGTCGACCTCCGAGAACAACGGGATCTCGCGGAGGCGGCCGACGAGCTCGTCGCTCATATGCCGGTGCCTTCCTGCTCCATCGCTCGCTCCGTGATCATCGGCTGAGGCTCGCGCCGTTCGGGAACCTCGATGACGCGTTCCGCCGGGATCCTGCCACCCGGCCGGTGACGTCCACCGGTCCGGCGAGCGCGCCACACCGCCAACGTCATCGTGCCGAGGCCGAACACCGCGGCTGCGAACCACGCGATTCCGCCGACGATTGGGACTGCCAGCACCGCCGCTAGGATCGCCCATCCGATCAGCAACGCGAGCCATCCCGAGCGCGGAACGCCCCAGATCGCTCGTCCGATCACAAACGCGGTCCACGCGACGCCGATCGACCACAGGAACGCGAGCGCGAGGAGCAGTCCGAGGCCGAACGGCAGCGCGACGAGCGATACGAGTGCGAGCAGACCGACCGCCGGAATCAGGATGAACGCGGCTACGCCGATCCCGCCCGAGGCCCATGGCGACCCGCGCGCCACACGCGCGACCGTTTCCGCCCCTCCCGGCGCGACGAGCAACAACAGAGCGCCGAGAACGAGCGTCGAGAAGGCGACGGCGACCCACGTGCCGAGCGGGCCGAACAGCTCGATCGGCGTTCGGAACGTGAACGCGGCGCCCTCGCGTACGGTGCCGCCGACGCGTGACGCGGTATCCGCGCGAACGCGATCGCGCGCCATCACGTCGCCGAGGACCTGCGCGTCTGGTCCGAGCGTGACCGAGCCGTCAACGGCGACCACGCTGCCGCTCACCTGGCCGCCGACGTCGATCGATCCGTCCATCACGATGACGTCGCCTCGAACCACACCGGAGACGGTGACCGCGCCGCGCCCCACGATGACCTCCCCCACCTGGTCTCCCCGTCGGATCGTCACCTCGCCCGACAAAACGATGAGATCGCCGGAGTCGCGCCGCTCATCTGTCTCCTGTGCAATGGCTGCGGGAGCGAAGGTCACGAACGCCGTCACGGTGAACGCGAGCAGGTACGGGGCGCGCGGCACGGCGGCATCCTACCGGCGGGTTTCACCGATCCGGAGCAGCGGAGATGCGGACATATCGTGTCCGCTGTGCGCGGTACGGTGTCCGCGTGGCACTCGATCGGTTCTCCCCTCCCGTCGCGTCGTGGTTCTCCGCGACGTTCGCCGCACCGACGCCGGCGCAGGAGCTCGGCTGGCCGGCGATCTCGGAAGACGCGCACACGCTGATCCTGGCTCCCACGGGTTCGGGCAAGACCCTCGCTGCGTTCCTGTGGGCGCTCGACCGTCTGGCCACCGAGCCACCGCCGTCGCCCGCGGACCGCTGCCGCGTGCTCTACGTCTCGCCGCTCCGAGCCCTCGCGGTCGATGTCGAGAAGAACCTCCGGGCACCGCTCACCGGGATCGGTCTCGCTGCGGAACGGCTCGGCGTCCCGATCCACACGCCGCACGTGGCGATCCGCACGGGCGACACCCCGGCGAACGATCGCCGTCGCATCTCGACGAGGCCGCCGGACGTCCTCATCACTACGCCTGAGTCGCTGTACCTGATGCTTACATCTCGCGCTCGCGAGGTGCTGCGGAGCGTCCGATGGGTCATCGTCGACGAGATCCACTCGATCGCAGGGACAAAGCGTGGAGCGCACCTGGCGCTGTCGCTGGAGCGGCTCGAGGAGATCACACACGCGCCGCCACAACGCATCGGCCTTTCGGCGACGCAACGCCCGCTCGACGAGATCGCTCGATTCCTCGGCGGACAGGCGGAGAACGGACCGCGGCCGGTCACCGTCGTCGACGCCGGCCTCCGAAAGCCGATGGAGGTGGAGGTCGTGGTTCCGATCGATGACATGGCCTCCATCGGAACCCTCCCCGACGAGCCGGCCCAGGACCCGACCCAGCCGCCGGAGCGGATCAGCATCTGGCCGTCGATCCACCCTCGGCTTCTCGAGCTCGTGCAGAGCCATCGCTCGACCATCGTGTTCACGAACGCACGTCGCCTGGCCGAGCGGCTCGCGTCGCGGCTGAACGAGCTCGCCGGCGAGGACCTGGTCGCCGCCCATCACGGTTCGATCGCCCGAGAACAACGACTGGACATCGAGGACCGGCTGAAGCGCGGCGTGCTGAAGGGCATCGTCGCGACGAGCTCGCTCGAGCTCGGGATCGACATGGGGGCGGTCGACCTCGTCGTGCAGGTGGAGTCGCCCGGCTCGGTCGCACGCGGGGTGCAACGGATCGGGCGTGCGGGTCATCACGTCGGCGAGCCCTCGCGGGGGAAGGTGTTCCCGAAGTACCGCGGCGACCTCCTTGAGGCGACGGTCGTCGTTCGGCGGATGCTGAACGGCCAGATCGAGGAGACGCACTACCCCAGGAACCCGCTCGACGTCCTCGCACAGCAGATCGTCGCGATGTGCGCGGTTGACGAATGGACGGTCGACGATCTGGCCCGAGTGGTGCGGCGCGCCGCGAACTTCGCCGACCTCTCGGATGAGCTGCTCCGTAACGTGCTCGATCTGTTATCGGGGCGCTATCCCTCAGATGAGTTCGCCGAGCTCCGCCCCCGCATCGTGTGGGACCGGCGATCGGACGTGCTGCGCGCGAGAGAGGGCGCGGGACGGATCGCCATCGCCAGCGGTGGCACGATCCCCGATCGCGGACTGTTCGGCGTCTTCACCGTCGACGGGCGTCGCGTCGGCGAGCTCGACGAAGAGATGGTGTACGAAAGCCGCCGCGGCGAGGTGTTCCTGCTCGGCGCGACCGCGTGGCGGATCGAGGACATCACGTTCGAACGCGTCGTCGTCTCGCCCGCACCCGGAGAGCCGGGGAAGATGCCGTTCTGGAAGGGCGACAAGCCGGGGCGCCCTCTCGAGCTCGGTCGCGCGCTCGGCGCGACGACGCGGGAGCTCGCCGCTGCACCGCATGGACGGGCCGTCGAGCGGCTCCGGACCGAGTTCGCGCTCGACGAGCTCGCGGCCGAGAACCTGGTTGCGTACCTCGAGGATCAGCGCGAGGCGGCGGGCGCGATCCCCGACGACCGAACGATCGTCGTCGAGCGGTTCCGCGACGAGCTCGGCGACTACCGCGTGTGCCTGCTCTCGCCGTTCGGCGCGAAGGTGCACGCGCCGTGGGCCATGGCCATCGAGGCGCGCCTAGAGGAAGCGTACGGACTCGACGTGCAGGTGCTGTGGAGCGACGACGGCATCGTGATCCGACTCCCGGAGTCGGAGGAGCGCATCCCGGTCGAGGACCTCATCGTCGACCCGGAGGATGTGGAGGAGCTCGTGCTGCGGCGACTCCCCGCGACGGCGCTGTTCACGAGCGTGTTCCGCGAAGCCGCATCGCGCGCGCTCCTTCTCCCGCGTCGCCGGCCTGGTCAGCGGACACCGCTGTGGCAGCAGCGGCAGCGCGGGAAGGAGCTGCTCGAGGTCGCCTCGCGCTACCCGACCTTCCCCATCTTGCTCGAGGCGACCCGCGAGTGCCTCCGCGACGTGTTCGACCTGCCGGCGCTCAAAGAGGTGCTGGGCGACGTTCGCGCCCGAAGGGTCAGCGTGGTGCCCGTCGATCTCGAACGAGCGTCGCCGTTCGCGCAGTCGCTCGTGTTTGCATGGATCGCCGTCTACATGTACGAAGGTGACGCGCCGCTTGCCGAACGCAGGGCCGCCGCCCTCGCGCTCGACCGCGATCTGCTGCGCGAGTTGCTCGGAGCCGAGGATCTTCGCGAGCTGATCGACCCCGACGCGCTCGCCGACCTCGAGCTCGAGCTTCAGCACCTCGCGGAGGGACGTCGCGCGCGAAACGGCGACGACGTCCATGACCTGTTGCGGCGACTCGGTGACCTCTCGATCGACGAGATCTCGTTACGATCGAACGACAACCCCAGCGCGTGGATCGATGGGCTCGAACGCGAGGGTCGGGCCGTCCGACTCCACGTCGCGGGAGAGGAACGGTTCGTGGCGGTCGAGGACGCCGCGCGCTACCGGGACGCTCTGGGCGCCGCGCTCCCCGTCGGCGTTCCGGCGGTCTTCGCCGAACCCGTTGCAGCGCCGCTCGAGTCACTCGTCGCACGATACGCGCGCACGCACGGCCCGTTCCACGTGCGCGATGCGTCCGCGCGACTCGGTGCCACGGAAGAACGCGTTCGCCGAGCGCTCGGGCATCTCGAGTCGGAAGGCAGGGTGGCGTTCGGCGAGTTCCGCCCCGGCGGTTTGGAACGCGAGTGGGTGGACGTTGACGTGTTGCGTTCGCTGCGGCGCCGTTCCCTTGCCTCGCTCCGTCGCGAGGTCGAGCCCGTCGACGCCGCGACGCTGGCTCGGTTCCTCCCGCGGTGGCACTCGGTCGCGCGTCCGCGAACCGGACCGACCGCGCTCGTCGACACGATCGAGCAACTGCAAGGCGCGGCGATCCACGCCTCGATCCTGGAGACGGACGTGCTGCCGAGCCGCGCGCAGGGGTATCGATCGTCCGACCTCGACGCGTTGTGCGCGAGCGGTGAGCTGGTGTGGACGGGCGCCGGCGGCGTCGGCGCGGACGACGGCCGCGTGATGTTGGCGTTCCGCGACAGCCTTCGACTATTGGCTCCCCCACCGCCGGACGAACGCCCCTCCGGCGACATCCACGAGCGTCTCCGCGCCCACCTCGGAACGCACGGCGCGTCGTTCTGGCCGGAGCTCCTTCGGGCCAGCGAGGAGCCCGACGAGCGGGCGGTGCTCTCGGCGCTGTGGGACCTGGTGTGGGCGGGCGAGGTCACGAACGACACGCTCGCGCCGCTTCGTGCGTTCCTCGGCCGCGGATCGAAGCGGTCGAGGGGTTCGGGAAGGCCGCGGCCCGGAGCCCTCCGGCGCGCCGGGCCGCCGGCCGCCGCCGGCAGGTGGTCGCTCGTCGCGCCGCTCCTCGATCCCGCGCCGTCGCCGACCGAGACGGCGCATGCCCGCGCCATGCAACTGCTCGAGCGGCACGGCGTGCTGACGCGTGAGGCTGTTCTCGCCGAAGCCGCGCCGGGCGGATACGCCGGAGTGTACGGGGTGCTCCGGGCGCTCGAGGAGTCGGGCAAGGTCCGGCGCGGCTACTTCGTCGACGGCCTCGGCGCGGCGCAGTTCGCGGCGCCGGGCGCCGTGGAACGTCTGCGTGAGCTGAGGGAACCGGACCGAACGGAGTCGATCGTCCTGTCCCTTGCCGCGGCGGACCCGGCGCAGCCGTACGGGGCGGCGCTCGCGTGGCCCGAGAGCACCGGTCGACCCGCCCGGACCGCCGGCTCGTACGTCGTGCTGGCCGACGGCGCGCTTGCGGCCTATCTCGAGCGTGGTGGCCGAACGCTCGTCACGTTCGACGATGCGGCGAACTCCGACTGGCCCGATTCGCTCGCAGCGCTCGTGAAGGACGGACGGGTGCGGAAGATCGAGCTGTCGCGGATCGACGGGGAGCCGGCGACGAGCTCTCCGCACGCCGACCGGTTGCGCACGGCGGGCTTCGTCGACGGCTACCGCGGACTGTCGCTCCGCGCGTGACGCGAACTATCGTGCGTTGATGCACGCGAGCGACGGCGGTTCGATCGAGCGCGCGCTCTCAGGGACGGGGCGGCGCTTCGCCATCGCGACGCCGCACGTCGAGGCGACCGCGGCGGGGCTGGAGGCCTTCGACAGCGGCGGGAACGCCGTCGACGCGGCACTGGCCGCCGCGACGACCCTCGCCGTTGTGTACCCACACATGTGTGGCGTCGGCGGCGATCTGTTCGCGCTGATCCACGAGCCGGACGGTCGAACCGTGGTGCTGAACGCGAGCGGGGCAGCGGCCGCGGCCTCAGACATCGATTCGCTCGCACGCCAATTCGCGACGATGCCGGAGTCCGGTCCACACGCTGTGACGGTTCCCGGAGCCGTGTCCGGATGGTGGCAACTCGGGAAACACTGGTCGGATCTGGGGTTCTCGCGTGCGTTCACCCGAGCGATCTCGCTCGCGCGCGACGGGACTGCCGTCGCACGCTCGCTCGCCGAGAGCATCAGGTCACACAGAGAGCAGATCTTCGCCGACCCCGGCCTGCGTGACGTGTACGCACGAGACGCGACGATGCTCGGCGAAGCTTCCATCCTCGTCCAGACGGCCCTCGCGCGAACGCTCGAGACGCTCGTGGACGGAGGTCCCGAAGCGCTGTACGGCGGCGAGATCGGTGCGTCCATCGCCGACCATCTCGCGTCGCTCGGGGGAGCGATGACGATCGACGATCTCGCAGCGCACGAGGCCGAGCTCGACTCGCCGCTCAAGCTCCGCTATCGCGACCTCGACGTGAACGTCGCGCCGCCGAACTCGCAGGGGTTCGTTCTGCTGCAGATCCTCGCCGCAATCGAGCGACTGGAGATCGATCCGGATCCACTCGGTCCGGACGCCGGAACGATCGCGGAGGTGTTCCGCGTCACGGCGATCGACCGCGACCGACACAACGCCGATCCCCGCTTCGCCCGCGTCCCCGCCGGGACGCTCCTCGACGAAGGCCACCTCGCCGGCATCGTCGACCAGGTACGCGAGCCACAACTGAGCGAAGCCGCACGATCGTTCACGGACGACACCGTCGCGCTCGTCGCCGCGGACCATCGGGGCCTCGCGATCGCGTTGATCCAAAGTCTGTACTCCGGGTTCGGTTCAGGCATCCTGGACCCCGCTACCGGAGTCGTGCTTCACAACCGCGGCGCCGCGTTCGTCCTCGACCCCGACCATCCGAACGCACTCGCAGGGGGGAAACGCCCGGCGCATACGCTTCTCCCCGTAATCGTCGAGCGCGAAGGGCAGCTCGCAGCGGTGACGGGAACGATGGGCGGCGGAGGCCAGCCGCAGATCGACGCGATGTCGATCCTGCGTGCGTTCGACCTTGGGATGGACGCCGCGAGCGCCGTTCGGGCGCCGCGCTGGCTCGTCGGGGGCATGGAGCTCGGGTCCACCGAGCGCGCGCTCGTCGCCGAGGGCGCGGTTCCCCCGTCCACACGGGACGCGCTGACCACCAACGGTTACCGAGTCGATGTCCTCGAGGACGTGAGCGAAGATGTCGGACACGCCCATCTGATCAGGGTCATGGACGACGGGTCGTTCGACGCGGGCAGCGATCCACGCGCCGATGGCGGCGTTGCCGCTCGCTGAGCAGGCACGACGCAGATCGTTCAAGGAGAGGTCCTGGAAGGCGTCGATGTCGGCGCTAGCATGAACCGCGATGGCGCTCTCGAGCGCGGAGGTCCCGAAGGATCCGTTCGTCGCGGCGGTGGTTCACGACCTGCGGACTCCCCTGTCGGCCATCATCGGGCTCGCGGCGACGCTCGAAGATGGCTCGTTCGAGAGCAACGAGGTGAGGGACCTCGCCGCGCGCATCGGCACGAACGCTCGCAAGCTCGAACGCATGGTGAACGATCTCCTCGACCTCGACCGGCTGTCGCGGGGGATCGTGCGACCGAAGCTGTGGCCCACGGACGTTGGCTCGTTGGTCGAGCGCGTGGTGAACGAATCCGAGCTGCGTACGGAACGCGAGATCGTCGTGGATGCCGAGGATGTCGTCGCCGAGATCGACGAGTCGAAGGTCGAGCGGATCGTGGAGAACCTGCTGACGAACGCCGTTCGTCACACACCCGACGGTGCGAAGGTCTGGGTCTCGGCTTGCGCAGAAGGCGACGGCGTCGTGATCCTCGTCGACGACGAGGGACCGGGCGTTCCGGCCGAGCGGCGCGAGGCGATCTTCGATCCGTTCAACAAACGATCAGACGACGGTCCGGGTGTCGGCATCGGACTCTCGCTGGTGCGTCGTTTCGCCGAGCTCCACGGCGGCCGCGCGTGGGTCGAGTCGCGTGAGGCGGGTGGCGCGTCGTTCCGAGTGTGGATCCCCCGGCGCGGCCGGGCCACGACGTAGACCCGCTACACGGTTGCCAGCTCGTCCTGCGGCCGATCGCTCGCCAGCCACGAGTAGGCCTCTTCCTCCTGTGCGAAGTGCAGCCGAAGAACGGCGTGAAGCCCGTACAACACGCGGCGAAGGTCGACGAGGTCCTCGCGCGTCGGTCCGTCTTCAGGGGTGTCAGCGACGAGATGGCCGAACACGCGCGCCAGATGTTCGATCTCCATGTGCGCGCGTTCCATCGACCCCATCGGATCCTCGCCGCCCATGAGCCGGGCGACGACCGGATAGACCGCGGCTTCCTCTTCCTGCTCGTGTCGCGGCAAGCGCTCGAGCAGGAACCACCTGATCCGTTCCAGCTCCTCGCGCGCGTCCGCGGGCGCGAACGTGTCGAGACGGTCCGCGACCGAACGGATCCTCTGCAGCTCCGGGGCGAACTCTCGATGTTCAGCACGGAAGCGTTCGCCGACTTGCGAACCGGGGCCGGCGGCGGCCTGTGCACTCGCTCGGTCTCCACGCAGCGCGCGCAGGGCGTTCACGATCACGGCGACGTCGATCGCTTCCTGTACCAGCGCGCCGGCGACCGGCACGAGCAGTCCAGCGGCGCCGAGAAACATCGCCCCGAACGACAGTCCCATGCCGGCGAGCACGCTCTGCAAGGCGATCCCGCGAGACCGGCGCGCGATCCGGATCGCCTCTGCCACGCGGTCAAGACGATCCACCGCGAGCACGACGTCCGCCGCCTCCGACGACGCGGTCGAGCCGCGAGCGCCCATCGCCACGCCCACGTCGGCCGCGGCGAGCGCCGGCGCATCGTTGACGCCGTCGCCGACCATGATCGTCACCGCGCCCTCGCCCTCCGCGCGAACCGCGTCGACCTTGTCCGCCGGGTCGCGCTCCGAGAGGATCCGGTCGACGCCGATCGCGATGCCGACGGACTCCGCCACGTCCGCGTGATCGCCGGTGACCATCACGACGCGCTTCACGCCGGCGCGGCGCAGCGTTCGGATCACGCGCGGCGTGTCGGGACGGATCGGATCGTCCAGGATCAATGTGCCGACCACCGCACCATCGATCGAGACGAACACGCTGGAGGAACCCTCCATCGCCGTTCGCCGCCGAACCTCGCGAGCACGATCGGGAAGCGGACCGCCGTGCGCCACCCACGACGCCTTGCCGAGGGCGACTGTGCGGCCATCTACGATGCCGCGGATCCCCGAGCCGCCTTCTTCTCGAACCTCGATGGGGAACGTCAGGGGCAGGTCGCGCCGGCGCGCGGCGGTGACGATCGCGCCGGCGAGCACGTGCGGTGAGACCTGATCGAGCGACGCGGCAAGCCGAAGGACCTCGGCCGGATCGCCACCACCGAACAGCTCGACGTCGGTGAGCTCTGGCGCACCCGCGGTCAGCGTCCCCGTCTTGTCGAACAGGAGAACCGTTCCGCGCGCGAGGGCCTCGAGCGAACCGCCGCCCTTCACGATGATGCCGCGCTTGGCCGCGCGCGAGATGCCCGCGACGATAGCGATCGGTGCCGCGAGGATCAGCGGGCACGGCGTGGCGACCACGAGCACGGCGAGCGCCCGAACCGCGTCGCCGGTGATCGCCCAGGCGCCGCCCGCGATCGCCAGCGTGACAGGAACGAACACGAGCGCGTAGCGATCGGCCAGCCGGACGAACGGGGCCTTCTCCCTCTGAGCCTGTTCGACCAGACGGACGATGCCGGCGTACGTGCTTTCCCTCGCGGAGGCCACCGCGCGCAGGTCGAAGCTTTCGCCGGCGTTCACGGCGCCGCTCCGCAGCCGTTCGGCGCGAACGCACTCCACCGGACGGCTCTCGCCCGTGAGCGCGGATTCGTCGAGCACGGCGTTCTCCGATTCGAGGATCCCGTCGACGGGGACGACCTCGCCGCGTTTGACGAGCAGGCGATCGCCGGGTCCGACCTCTTCGATGGAGATCGATCGCAGTTCGGCGCCGGCATAACGGTGCGCGGTCCGAGGCGCACGTTCCAACAGCGCCGAGAGCTCCCGATGTGCCCGGGTGTCGGCGAACTCCTCGAGCGACCGGCCGGTCGCGAGCATCAACGCGATGACCGCGCCGGCGAGGTACTCGCCAAGCGCGAGCGCGCCGCCCATCGCCAGCACGGCGATGACATCGACCCCCGGCTGTCGACGGGCCACGCCGGCGACGACCTCCCACACGATGGGGACGAGACCGACAGCGGTCGTGATCGCCCATGCCAGGTCGGCCGCGTGGGCGCTCCCGGCGAGTCGGAATGCCCCGCCGGTGGCGATACCCACCACGGAAAGAGCGAGGAAGACCGTTGCGGAGGAGAACTTCACGCGTCGTGCCACGATCGGCCATCCTACGAGCGGGGGCGCTTCTGGAGACGCCACGCCCGTTGTGGACGCGCTATGCCGGCACGAGCTGCGCGACCGCTTGCTCCCGCGTGACCTCGATGCCATGGACCTCACGGCCATGCTTCTGGATCTGCGGAACGAGCTCGTCTTCCGTGCCCTTCGCCGTCCAACCGCACTCGCACGTCACCTGCTTGAGCATCGGCCTCACCTCCTCTGCTGCCGGATACTAGGGATCGACCGTTGGCGGTTCGTTGGAGCGCGGATGACGGGAACCCTTCGTGTCTACCTGGCGGGAATGGTGATGCTCGAGCGCGACGACGTCCTCGTCACCGAGGAGCGCCTTGCCGGCCCCCAAGGGCGAGTCGCGTTCGCCATGCTTGCCGCCGAGCGCGCGCCGGTCTCCAAGGACGCCATCGCCGACGAGCTGTGGTCGGGCGAGCCTCCGCCCGCGTGGGAGGTCGCGCTCCGCGCGCTGATCAGCAAGGTTCGGGCGGCGATCGCGCAGGTCGAGCTGGACGGCGAATCCCTGGCCCACGCGTTCGGCTGTTACCAGCTGAAGCTCCCGCCGGAGACGTGGGTTGACATCGAGGTGGCCGCGGACGCCGTTCACCGAGCGGAGACGGCGCTCGAAAAGGAAGATCTCGACGGCGCGATGGGCTGGTCGCTCGCCGCGAACGCCATCGCTCGCAGGGGATTCCTCCCGGGCGAAGACGGACGATGGGTCGCGCAGCGGCGAGCCGATCTGCACGACGTCCACGTGCGGGCGCTGGAATGCCGGACCCACGTGCAGCTCGTTCGCGAACAGTATGGGCCTGCCTCGCGCGACGCAGAACGGGTGATCGCCCTGGAGCCGTTCCGGGAGAGCGGATATCGCCTGTTGATGAGCGCGCACTCGGGAGCGGGCAATCGCGCTGAAGCGCTTCGCGCGTACGAGCGGTGCCGGATGACGCTCGCCGACGAGCTGGGGGCCGGTCCGTCCGTTGAGACAGAGTCCCTGTATCTCGAGATCTTACGTTCCGACTGACCCGCATCTTTCGCTGCTAGCGTTTGGCTGATGCCGACCGTCGCGCGGTTCAACGTCACGCCGGTGAAGTCGACGGCGCTCCACCACCCCGATCGGATCTACCTGCATCGGCGCGGCCCCGTCGGTGACCGGGCGTTCTTCTTCGTCGACGGCGACGGCAAGCGCTTTTCCGGCGCGACGAAATCGCCGATCCTGCCGATCCATGCGACGTACGACGCCGACCGCGAGTGGCTCGAGCTCCGTCTACCGAACGGCATCGTCTCATCGGGCAGCGCCGTCGCCGACGGCCGTGAATTGGTCGTCGACTTCTACGGCCGGTCCGTATTGGCGCACGAGGTCGATGGCGATTTCACCGAAGCGCTGTCCGACTACGCAGGCACCGAGGTCCGCCTCGTTCGTCCCGATCGCGCGAGCGATGCGCTCGACGTCCGGCCCGTCACATTGGTCTCGCTCGCGTCAGTGGCCGAGCTCGCCCGCCGAGGTGGGCGTGACAACGTCGATCCCGGACGGTTCCGCATGACGATCGAGGTGGAGGGCGTGTCGCGACCGCACGAGGAGGACGCCTGGCGTGGAAGGAGCGTGCGTGTCGGCGAGGCGCTGCTCGAGGTCGAGGACCCTGTCCCCCGATGCGTGGTCACCACGCTCGACCCGGCGACCGGCCTGCGGGATTTCCCGACGTTGAAGGTCATCAAGCAGTACCGTGGGGTCTCCGGAAAGGGGAACCTTCAGTTCGGCGTCTACGCGCGCGTTGTCGAGCCGGGCGATGTCAGCGTCGGGGACGAGCTCGTCCCCTCGTAGGACCGTTTCCCTGATCTGGTTACGCGCTCGGCGTAACCATCGCCCGCCCCCCGCGCGATCAGAACGGCGCCGGCGCACGCCGAGTCGATCGCGACCGTGCGACCAATCGCGGCGGCGAGACTCTGGAGTGATTGTCCGATTCAGCTGGCGCGGTTCGCCGCGGGGTGGGCGGCGTCGGATGTGATCGACTGACGCGGAGCTCGAACCACACCGCCGAGCCGCCGTCGGGCGCGTCTTCGACGCCCCACTGCGTGGCGAGGCGCTCGAGAAGATACAAACCCCACCCCGATGCGGCCAGGGGATCGGGGGCATGGATCGCCGGTCGTGGGAACTGTGGGCTCGGGTCGGTAACCGTCACCCGGACGATGGACTCGTCCGCTTCGACCGACACGTCAATGCGCGCGCCGGCACCCGCGGAGCCGTGGAGGATCGCGTTCGACAGCACTTCAGTGAGAAGGAGTTGCGCGTCGGCGAGAACGGATTCCGGGAACGACTCGAGAGCAGACTCGAGCAGGCGCCTGCCCTGTGCCGGCGTGCCGAGATCCCTCGGGAGCGCGAGAGTCGTGAAGGATTCCAGGGACATTCTCCAAGTGGATATACCCTCATCCTGCCCCGAATGAACGGCCATCCGCAACCATTCGAGTCCCCCCATCAGGCGCCACGTTGGTCCGGGCCGATCTCCGCCACCCATTCCTCCAGCCGCGGCAGGTGCTCGGCGTAGTGTTCCGGACCGGCCTTGCGAATCCACCAGTCCGCATCCTCGGAGGGGCCGTCCAGCGTGCCCCACGCCCGAAGCATCTGGTTGGGCGCGGCGCTTGCCTGGACACGTATGTCCGTAAAACGAACGTCATGCATCGCTTCGAAGAACTCCGCGTTCATGGCATCGATGTCGATCTCCTCGCGCCGGTAGGTGCCGAAGCGGATCCGCTCGAGAACCACGGCGGCCTCGGCGAGCCACGTGCCCACGTGCGCCACCAGGTCCTTCGCAGACCAGCCTTCTTGGAAGTAGCCGGGGCGATCGATCTTGTCCTCGGGAAGAGAGTCGACGAGCGCGTGAAGCTGCGCCCAGAACCGGACCTCCTCGGCGAGCAACGGCTCGTTGACCGCCCATCGGAGCACGCGCTCGTCCACGGCGCCGATCGTCGCACGCCGCGGTTTAGCGCGCTCTAGCATTCATCGCCGATGGCCCTCGCTCACGCCGTTGCCGACGATCTCGAACGGGATCTGCGCAAGCTCGGGACACGTAAGCGCGCCGAGGGCGAGAAGCGATACCTCAAAAGCGACCTCGACTTCCTCGGTGTTTCGGTGTGGGGGATCCGTACGGTCATGAAGAGCTTCGCCGAGCAGCATCGAGATCTCCCGCGTGAGGACGTGGTTGCGCTCATCGAGGCGCTGTGGGCCAAACCCGTCTTCGAGCGACGGATGATGGCCGCGATGCTGCTCGAGGAATATGTCGCCGTTCTCGAGCCCGGCGATCTCGAGCTCATCGAGCGGCTCATCCGCCAGTCGAAGACGTGGGCGCTCGTCGACGTGCTGAGCGGCGACGTGGTCGGCGAGATCATCCTGCGGAACCCGAAGGGCGCGGCGAGGCTCGACGCGTGGGCGACGGACGACGACTTCTGGCTCCGCCGGTCGGCCCTGTTGGCGCAGCTCCTACCACTCAAGCATGGAGCCGGCTTCCGGCGGTTCGCCTCATACGCGGATGCGATGCTCGACGAGAAGGAGTTCTTCATCCGCAAGGCGATCGGTTGGGTGCTTCGCGAGACCGCGAAACGCCGTCCCGACGAGGTCTACGAATGGTTGGCGCCGAGAGCGCACCGCGCCTCCGGTGTCACGATCCGCGAGGCGGTCAAGTACCTCGACGAAACCCGGAAGAACGCGCTGATGTCGGCGTACAACGAGCGCAAGGCGGCCTCGTAATGGTCGTCCGAGTCTGCTCGTTGAGCAGGTCTACGGCTTCGGCGGGAGCGACCGCGCGTACGTGGTGCCTATCCGGACCCATCTCTCGAGTTGTCGTTTCGTGCGCACATCGTCCGCACCGACCCGCAGCCAACCATCCATGGAGCGCCCACGCATCACCATTGGTCGAGCGGTCGTCTTGGCGACCAGCGAGTTGGATTCGTCTGGGTCGCAACGAACCAACACTCCACCCTGCCCGCTGGCGGCCACGGCCATGTTGCCGCGGAGCAGGAAGGCGAGCCCGCCGAACATCTTCTTCTCCGCTACGCCTCGCTCGCCGCTGAGCAGTTCCCGGATCCGATCGGCGAGCGCCTCGTCATACGCCATCGAGTCAAATCGTACGCCCGCGACATCGCTGAACGCCGCCGAAACGGAACGGGTACCGTGCCTATCGAACGTGCCGACGCCCGGTACCGCCAAGGGTCACCGGAATCTCACGACCTCGCAACTGACGAATGTGTCGTGTTTGTCGCCGGTGCAGATGTCGAACCCATGGCCGCCGTCCAGCACCTGGCCGGCCTGGCCGCTGTCGAAGTTGTTGAGCTTGTCGTCTCCAGGACCGCCGTACACCTGGTCCGGAACGCCGCCGAGCCCCGACCATAGGTTGTCGTCGCCCTTTCCGCCCCGGAGGACGTCCGGGCTCTTGCCGCCGATCAGGAAGTCGTCGCCTTGCTTGCCGCGGATCTCTTGCGGCCCAGGCCCACCCTCGATCCGATCGTCCGCTGCGCCGCCGTACACGATGGTGTAGTTCGTCGCGAGCGCCGGCCTGGGCACCATCGCGACGATCGCGCCGACGGTGACCAGCAACGCCAGCATCCTCTTCATCGGGCGCCTCCTTGCCGCGGCCTCGGCCTCAACAGCCGTCACTCCGGCCACAGCTCCTCTGTAGGGACATCGGTGGTCCCCTGCGCATCCGATGGTGCGGTCGTGGCATCCCTACGCCATCGGCCGAAGGTTGCGAGTTCCACCCCTTCCTTTGACGTAGACACCACCGTTGGTGGCGGTAGCCGCGCGGGGGCCCATGGACGCGGCGGCAGCCACGCGAGGCCATGGACGTTTGGATCTGGTGGAGTGACTTCCACCCGCGCCGCGATGTCAGGAGTGAGACGGAGGCTGGCCGCTCGAACTCCTACGCCAGGGCTATGCGACGAAAACGACGTCTCCCGAACGGGTCTCGTGCACGCCGGTGCGAGTGGTAACCGCTGCTGAGTACCTCGGGCGCCGGTTTGAGACCTGGGGTATCCGACCCACCATCACGGCTCCCCCGCCCGCCGCCGCATCCTGTACGCCCGCTGCTTGGTCACCACCCGCGCGTTGGTCGACTGGCGGATCGTCTCCGCCTCGAACTCGTCTCGAGCGGTGTACGGAACACCGGCCTCAAGCTTGATGTTGACCGGCTGACCCCACAGTGGCCGTGTGGTCCCGATCTCAATGTCCTCATCAACGAGGAAGATGGGGCCGGATCGCTTCCGGTCGTCGCGCTCGGTCCATGCTCGATGAAATGCCCGCGCCGCTTCAGCACCGCGTCGCCAGTACGCCGCCCATGGCCGCTCGAGGTTGCCCACGATGGCGTCGATCCCGCGCTGCGTGTCGGTATCGGCCCGGTCGTTCTGCGTGCGCCCTCGCTGCCACACGGCGTTGAGCCAGTCGCGAACGTCGATCAGGCGATCGCCGATGCGGACCGGTCGCCACTCCTCGAACACAGCTGAGGGGCCGAGAACCTCCGGCCGGGCGAGCACCGCCGGAACCGGCATCTCGAAATACGCGGCCAGGGCGACGAGCTCATCCACGTTCAGCGTTCGAACGCCCCGCTCGACCCTGGCGACGGTCTGTCGCTGCCAAGGAAATCCAATCTCTCGCATCGCCGACGCGAGCTCCGCCTGGGACAACCCCGCCGCCTGACGCAGAGCGCTGACCGTCTGGCCGACGATCTGGCTGACCGTCCGCTCCTGGATCATCGTCGGATGGTAAGGCGACCATAGGTGTCCGTCAATGTCCCTGGGTACACCGCGGCGCGTTACCGAGGGATAGATTCGTTCCCGAAGGTATCCGCGAACTCGAGGTGTTGCCGAGGGGCGAGGCCGGCATCCGCCGGCCGGCCCCGACGTCGTAGGTGGTCGCACGCCGGTCGCGACCAACGGCCTCCCCCGCTGGTCGACCGGAATGAGCCCGAAGGCCGATTCAGAGCGACCGCGCCCTAACCAGAATCGTGGACCGGAGTCGGTGGAGCGGAGAGGGAGCGAACGTGCTTGCCCACCTGAGGTCGTCGTACCAGCGGATCAGCGGCGCCGCCCGTGTCTGGTTTCTCACGGGCGCGCTTGCGGCCGCCTCCTCGGTTGTCCTGCTGACGGCCACGCGATCGGTGACTCCGCCGCTCGAGGGCGTCCAGGTGACCTGGTGGATGCTCGCACTCGGCTTCGCCGTCGCAGAAGTGTTCGTCCTGGACGTCAAGATCGGCCGAGACGCGCGCCCTCTCACCCTGTCCGAGGTGCCACTGGTCGTGGGCATCGTCTTCTCGCCGCCCGCGACGATCGTGCTTGCGCAGGCGATCGGCGTCGGCGCTGCGCTCGCCCTGTACCGGCGTCAGACGCCTCTCACCGCTGCCTTCAGCGTGGCTCAGCGAGCGGCGACAACGCTTATCGCGGTCTTCGTGTTCGTGCCGATCATCCACGGCGTGGGGTCCGCTTGGCCCGCCGTGTGGCTTGCCGTCGCCACCGCGACCACGGTGGCGAACGTCGCCGCCGGAATCCTGGCGAACGCGGCGACAGCCCTGTCCGAGGGCGGAAGGATGCGGTTCGAGCATGTTCTCGGCATCGGAACCGCGCTCACGTTCGCGAAGACGGGCCTGGGCCTGGTCGCAGCCATGGTGTTGCTCTATTACCCGCCCGGCCTCCTCGTGGTCGCGATACCGGCGGCGGCGGCGTTCCTCGCAGGTCGCGCATACCTCACGGCGCAACGGGAGCGAGACGATGTCCTTCTATTGCAGCGAGCTACTCAGATCGCGCAGGGATCGCTGCACCTCGACGAGATGCTGCCGATGCTGCTCCAGCACCTACGCGAGACGTTTCGGGCGAATTTCGCCGAGCTAGTCCTGCTGGACGACGCGGGGATGGATCAGGTTGCATCCCGCGTCGGGCCCGGCGAACAGGTCGCAATACTTACCCCCGTGGACCTCGATCCCAAGCAGGGAGTCTGGGCCCGCGTCGCCGCCGAGGACGAAGGCGTCCTGCTCGCTCGGCCAATCCGCAACGCTCAGCTGGCCGAGCACTTCAGTTCGCTCGGCATCGTTGACGCCATCGTTGTCCCCGTGAGAGGAGAAGACGGCCCCGTTGGCATCCTGACGGTCGCAAACCGCGGCAGTGATTTCTCCACCTTCGACAGCGAAGATCTCCAGCTACTCGAATCGCTCGCGAAGCACGTCGCCATCACGATTCGGAACGCGCGTCTCACGCAACAGCTGGAGGAGGCGCTCGCCCGTGAGACCGAGACGAACAAGCTCATGGACGACCTGTTGGCAACGATCTCGCATGAGCTTCGCAGCCCGCTGACGAGCATTCAGGGGTACGTCAAGACCATGCTCGGCGCCCGCGATGGAATGTCCGAGAACGAGCGTGTGGAATTCCTGTCTGCCGCGGATCGGGCCGGCGAGCGACTTCGCTCGCTCGTCGAGGATCTCCTGTTCACGTCTCGGGTCGAAACGCCGATACCTACCGACCGGTTGGCTCCCGTCGGGCTTGCCGGACTCGTTGGACGCATGGTCGCGGATCGAGTCGACGACCTTCCGTCCGGCCGGATCGTTCTGCAATTTCCCCCTTCCGTGCCGCCGGTATGGTCCAATGAGGAGGACGTGCGGCGCATCGTCTCGAACCTCCTCGACAACGCGCTCAGGTACTCGCCGGCAGATACGCCGGTCACCGTATCGGCGGAGACCGAGGGAGACGGTGTACGAGTGTCGTTCCGAGATCGCGGCGAGGGAATTCCCGTGTCCGAGCGCGAGCGCATCTTCGACCGCTTCTACCAAGTGGACCACGGGCTGACGCGATCCAACGGCGGGATGGGGCTCGGCCTGCACATCTCGCGGCGGACGGCGGAGTCCCTCGGCGGCCGCGTGTGGCTGGATCAATCAGACGACTCGGGTTCGGTCTTCTGTCTGTGGCTTCCAGCAAGAGACGTCGATGCGGCCGACGGCGCCAACGGACATCGAAGAGCTCCCCAGCACCGCTTGGCCCGTGCCGGGGTCAGCGAGTCGTAGTTCAAACCAGCAAGCGGCGACGCTGGCGCGAGCGATTCGTCGGCCGCTCCGGTTGCGAGAGCGGGGCGGGTTCAGGCAAGCGCAACGAGCTCGAGCAGGTCGTCGCTCCAGAAGGCGAGCTCGCCGTCGGGCATCATCAGCACCCGTTGCGGTTCCAAGGCACGGACAAAGCCCACGTCGTGGCTGACAAGCACCATCGAGCCCTGCCACGACGCCAGCGCCTCGGCGATTGCGGTCCGCGACGGCGGATCGAGGTTGTTCGTCGGCTCGTCAAGCAGGATCAGGTTGTGCCGGCCAGCCACCAGCTGCGCGAGCGCGAGCTTTGTCTTCTCTCCGCCCGACAAGGTGCCGGCGTCTTGGAACGCCACGTCGCCCGTGAGCCCGAACATCCCTAGCAGCTCGCGAAGCTGTAGGTCTCCAGCGAGCGACTCCTGCTTCACGTGCCATAGCACGTCGCGGCCGCCGACGATCCCTTCGTGCTCCTGCGCGTAGTAGCCGAGCGAGACGCCGACGCCTACGCGGAGCGAGCCGGTGTCGGCCTCTGACACGCTGGCGAGGATGCGCAGGAGTGAGGTCTTCCCCGCGCCGTTCAACCCCATCACGAGCATCCGTTCGCCCCGTTCGACGTCGAACGAGACGTCCTCGAACACCGGCGGCCCGCCGTAGCCCTTGGTCAGCCGGTCGGCCTCCATGACCATCCGGCCGCTGTGCGGCGGCTTTGGGAACCGGTAAGCGAACCGTCGTTCGCGCTTGGGGGGCTCAATGGCGTCCGATCGCAGCCGCGACACGCGGGTGTCGAGTGTCTTCGCCTTGCGCGCCCGCTTGGCGGTCTGTCCTCGCATCGAGTCCGCGAGGGTCTTCAGCCGGTGGATCTCGGCTCGCTGTCGTTCGGCGAGCGTCGCGAGCCTGATCTCGTCCTGGCGCCGCGCCTGCCGGTACTGCGAGTACGTCCCCCGGTAGGTGACGATCCCGTGGTCGTCCAGGTGCAGGATCCGCGAGATCGAGCGGTCGAGCAATCCGATGTCGTGGCTCACAACGACGAGCCCACCTCTGTAGGTGGCGAGGAACCGCATCAGCCAGTCCCGTGCGTCGACGTCCAGGTGGTTCGTGGGCTCGTCGAGGAGCAAGAGGTCCGATCCTCCGAAGAGGATCCTCGTGAGCTCGAGGCGGCGTCGTTCGCCGCCTGACAGCGCCGCTACTGGCAGGTCCAGGCGGTCATGTGCCAGCCCGAGCCCCGCCGAGATCCGGAGCGCCTCCGCCTCGCCCGAGTACCCACCGGCGGCCCGGTACCGTTCCTCGAGCCTGGTGAATCGCGAGACGTCGCGTTCCATGTGGCGCTCTTCGAGCGAGAGCCTGAGCCTCTCGAGCCGCTCCTCCATCTCCGCGAGGCCCCGCGCCTGGAGTATGTGCGCCAGCCCGGTGTGGTCGTCGGCCTCGCGGTGCTTGCGCGGGTCCTGACGCAGGTACCCGACGGCGCCGCGACGGAACACCGTCCCGGCAACGGGTGTCGATTCGCCCGCGACCACGCTCAACAAGCTCGTCTTGCCGGCCCCGTTCCGACCGACGACTCCGACCTTGTCGCCGACCCGGAGGGTAAGCGTCAGTCCCTCGACGATAGGCCGGCCGGCCACCTCGACGCCCAGCCCTCGGACCTGCAGGACGTTCACGGAGATCTCCGTCGGACATGGCGCAAAGAGATATCGCGGCGAGCGTGTTCGCGGTTTCGGGCGAGGCGGGGTTCGTGAGCCATTCGGTTGACCTCCCTGTGCGTGCTTCCACCGGCGCCGGGTGGCGCGGGGGTGGTGCCGAGGTCGGTCAACTAGCTCAGGGGTGCAGTGTAGCGCTCGGATGCGAGCGAGTGACGAGCTATCGGCGCGGAACGGCAACGCCTTTCTCTGTGGGGCGGGCAGGACTTGAACCTGCGACCGACGGATTATGAGTCCGCTGCTCTGACCAACTGAGCTACCGCCCCGTCAGGACAAAGTGTAGGGGACAGTCCTACTCTGGCTCGTTCGAACTGTTGACGTCGAAGCGACCGCCCGATAGAGGATCACGGGCTTCCCAACCCCTTGCAGCTCGGTAGGTCCGATTCGGACCCAGCCGACCTCGGCCCCCTTCGCCTGTTGCATCGTTTCCTCCGTCGTGAGCACGTCGCCCGCCTGAGCGAGGTCGGCGATGCGCGAGGCCACGTTCACGGTCCGACCGTAGACATCACCGTCCTGGAAGACCACCGGCCCCGAATGGATCCCGATATGTGTGGGCGGAAGTCCGGCCGCCGGAGCGCCTTCGGTCATCTCGAGCGCCGCCCGAACCGCAGCCGTTGCTTCGGGGAACAAGAACATGCCTCCGTCACCCAACCACCGCACCGGCCTCCCCCCGTGCCTGAGCGCGACCCCGTCGACGAGTGCGTTCAGCCGAGAGGCGAGCCGGGCCGCCGTCTCATCACCGTGCTCTTCGGTCAGGCGCGTGTAGCCCGTGAGATCGACGAAGCAGATCGTGGGTACCCGCTCTGCCCGATCAGTCAGGCCGGCGCGCTCGAGGACGCCCTCGGCCGTCTCGACCGAGTGTTGTGCCCAGATGTGCTGACGGTGCCGCTCGTAGATCGCTCCGATCGTGTCTTTGACCAACGCGGCGATGCGCTGGCCAACCTCGGCGCCGCCACGCATCAGCTCCGGCGAGGTTGCTCCTGCTCGCCGCCTCGGTTCCTCGATCTGCTCCACGTAGAGATCGGCCTCGGCGATGACAAGCCTGCGCAGGTTGTCTGCATAGACACGGAAGAGACGCCGGACCGAGTCCTCCGACCCGCCGATCTCGAGGGCGATCCGGGCGAGATCCGCCATCAAGGCGTCGTCGGGTCGAGCCCATTCATCCGGATCGGGAGGAGCGAACCCGATCGATCCATGAATCGCCAGTAGGAGATCGACCGGGACGCCTCGCTCCTGGGCGAGCTGCCGGTACGTGCGGTCCAGCGGCGCCGGCAGATCCCACCCTGGCGTCTCCAAGAAGTCGAGCGACAACTCCCCGGATTCGACCGCGGAGAGGATCGACTCCGCCGGGAGCCCGGCCCGCTCCCACACCTGGAGCAAGGCCACGACGTGCGCGTCGCGTTCGCTGAAGCCATCGCGTTCAGGCCCGATCGCGCCGAGGTCGATGAGCCTGCGGACGTACCGGACGTCCGCCCCCGCTCGCGCCGCGACGTCCTCGATCTTGAGCTCCACAGGCATCTCCATGTACGAGCATCATGGACGACTGACGCCGACGGGTTCAGGCGGTCGCGGTCAGGTGGGGCGATCGACCAAGCGGAAAGCGTTGCTGTTGCGGGCAGCTTGGATAGATTCCGCGCCGCCAGTCGCCAAAGCAACGTAGCGGCCGGCTCGGAGGGTTTTCGGCAAGCTGTACGACCACTCCAGGCTGCCCGCCGTCTTCTCCTGCCGGGACGGGCGGAACCAGTTCGGTTGCGAGCAATCTCCTTGCAGGAACCGACCTTCGTTGGGATGCCACCACCGGCACGCACCCGCGCGTCGCATGAGCGCGAGCCTCACTCGTTCAACCTCGCCGAACACCCCACTTGATCCACCTCGGATCCGGCGCAGCTCTTCCAGATCGATGCACCTGCTGTGACGCGGCCGCTCGATCGTTGTGATTGTGGAAGGGTCGCCGTGGATCAAAGGCTCCGAGGGTGGATCCGGAACCTCACCGATGGGCCCCCACGCAGTATGGGGCGCGCTGGAGAACGGTTCCCATTGAACCTCCTTCTCCACGGGCAGGGGGCAGCATTCGAAGTTCTTCTGGGTCCGTGCCCTGATGGACGCGTCGTCTGTGGTTCCCCACCAGTTATCCGTTGCCAACACCTTGTACTCGCTGACACCGCTGCCCGATGGCGTCTGGATGTCCTTGGAGAAGTACTCGGAGTTCACCGGCCCCCGGAGGATGTCGTTCCTGTGGATGTCCCACACGCCGTCATCTTGCCCGCAGTCGTATGGACTCTCCGGCCGCGGAAGCAGGTTGATCTCGTTGTTCCAGAAGTCACTTTCGTAGATCCCGACGAAGTTTCGCGTCTTACCAGTTACCGCTATGTGGTTGTTCGTAAAGACGCTCCGCTGAACCACCGTCCCGTCAATCGGGTTGTCGAAGACCAGTGCTACCTGATTGCCGTCGAGCTCGTTGTCCGCGAACTCCGTCCCCGAATGGGTCACGTCCCATTTGATCCCTCGCGTCGCCGTCTCGATCGTGACGAAGCGGAGCTCACTAGAGCCATGGCTCGACTTTGTCGAAGTCAAGTGGATTCCGTTCCAATCTTGCTGTCCAGAATCGCTGGTGAAGATGATTCGCTGCTCCTGTATGCCGACGGCTCGCAGTGCCCCGTTGACGAGAAGGGACGATCCCACAGTCCCACGGACCTGCACTCCGGGATCGATCGTGAGTGTGACATCGGCGGCAACTACGACCTGTCCAATGAGAACGAACGGAGAGCCGCCCACGGCCCAGGTCGTGTCCTGATCGATCCGTCCGGTCACAGCAGTTTGGGAGCGCGCCGCCGGGACAGCTAAGAGCTGAGAGGCCAACAGCCATACGACCAAGAACGGAAGAGCTCTCCTCACACTCAGTAGAACGCTGACCCGATTGGGAAGTTGCTAGAGCGGAGCACGCCCGGGGGCTTCTCTTTGCGCTGCAGGCGCGATTCAGAAGCAGCGCCCGTCGTAATGCCAGCTGGCCGTGCGCACGACCCTCCAACCGGAGAAGTCGTAGGCACCGACGTTGTGCTTATGGATGATCTGGAAGCGGGAGACGGCGTAGTAGCGGCCGATCGGAAGGTCCGGACCGCACCGCTGCCATCCACTGTTCACATACGTCCAGGTCTCGGTGACGAGCAGGTTCTTCTCGATGTTGTTCCCTCCAACCAGGAGGCCAGCCCGATGAGGCAGCGCCCGATACAGTCGGACATAGTCGATCTCAATGTCGAAGTCACCGGTGTTCGGCGAGCGCTGGCGGAACTTCAGGATTCCCTGTAGATCGCCGAACTGGTTGTGCTGGTTGATCGCAGTCGTGGTGTAGACCGTGGTCCCCTCGTGCGACCAGTTGGACGGCTTAGCCACGTGCTCGTCCGCGATGGCAGGCAGGGCGTTTGAGGCCAGCCACCCCAACGCGAGAGCGATGACGAGGAGGAATCTCTTCATGCCCCGTCTCCCTTTACAAACGGACGGTACCCCGGACCATACCGGAGTCGGAGCTCGGCCTGGAGACCTTGGACCGTCCGTGGCCTCTGCCTCGGGGGAGTTGTCAACCGCCATCCGAACAGCTTCTCTGCCTTGGCAACAGCATCTGCGGCGGCGTCCTAGTCGGGATACAGCATGGACTACTTCGACGTTTGTGAAGCTCCGGGGGTGGGACTTGAACCCACAACCTACGGATTAACAGTCCGCCGCTCTGCCAATTGAGCTACCCCGGAACGAATCGACAGAAGTCTACCAACCGGCCCCGGCGCGCCCGCCGATCGACTAGGCTCCGAATGTGCGATTCAAGGCCGGGATGGTCGTAGGCGGCGTGATCGGGTACCTGATCGGCCGCGAGATGACGAAGCGTGATGTGGAGGAACGCCCGTCGGGCGTTCGCGCGGCGATGTCGCGTCACCCGTCGGCGGTTCGTTTCGTCGACCTCGCCGAGCGCGCGAGCTGGAAAGGGGTCGAGGCGATCCAGCGCGCCCGCGCGACGATCCAGCGGCGACTCGTCGCGGACGTCGACGACCTGTCGATGAACTAGGAGCGCGTTCGGTAGCGCTTCCCTGATTCCGCTCGTTCTCGCGTGACTACTCGAGGTAATCGCGGAGCTTCTGCGAGCGGCTGGGGTGACGAAGCTTCGACAGCGTCTTCGACTCGATCTGCCGGATGCGCTCGCGCGTGACGCCGAACTCCCGTCCGACCTCCTCGAGCGTCCGAGGGTGTCCGTCGATGAGCCCGAACCGCAGCTGGATGACCTTCTTCTCCCGCTCGGAGAGCGTGTGCAACACGGCCTCGAGCTGCTCTTGCAGGAGGATGAAGCTCGCCGCATCGACGGGCACGACGGCATCCGAGTCCTCGATGAAGTCGCCGAGGTGTGAGTCCTCTTCCTCCCCGATCGGCGTCTCGAGTGACACAGGCTCCTGCGACACCTTGAGGATCTCCCGGACCTTCTCGGCGGCGATGCCCATCTGTCGACCGATCTCCTCGGGCGCAGGCTCACGGCCGAGGTCCTGAAGCAGCTGACGCTGGATGCGCACGAGCTTGTTGATCGTCTCGACCATGTGGACGGGAATGCGGATCGTGCGCGCCTGGTCGGCGATCGCCCGCGTGATGGCCTGACGGATCCACCACGTCGCGTACGTGGAGAACTTGAACCCCTTGGCGTAGTCGAACTTCTCGACGGCGCGAATCAGACCGAGGTTGCCCTCTTGGATCAGGTCGAGGAAGAGCATCCCTCGTCCGACGTATCGCTTGGCGATCGACACGACGAGCCGGAGGTTGGCCTCGATCAGCTTGCGCTTGGCGAGCTGACCGTCGCGCTCGACTCGGCGAAGGAAGTCGTTCAGCTCTTCGTGCGTCTTCGGCCGGTACGAACGGGAGACCTTGTCTCGGCCGATCCCCTCGACCTTGCCGAACTTGTCGATCTGGTGGTCGCGGATCGCCACGACGGACTCGGCGACGCGACGAAGGCGCTTCTGGTCGACGCGGCCGTCCTCGTCGACGAGCTGGCGGAGCTCGGTGGCGAACTCCCCCGTCTCGATCCGGCGCGCAAGGTCGATCTCCTGCGCCGCCGTCAGGAGCGGAACCTTCCCGATCTCCTTCAGGTACATCCGGACCGGATCGTTCGTCGGCGCCTTCAGCAGATCGACGTCGATCTGGCGCTGTGCGGACGCGTCGACGTCGTCGCCGGGGATCTCGATGACCTCGATGCCCTCGCCGCGGAGGTGTTCCTCGACCTGCGTCAGGAACTCCTCGACCTGTTCGGGGGTGAAGTCGTCGACCGGAACCGCTTCGAGGACGTCGTCAGATGTGACGAATCCGCGCTCTCGGCCTCGAGCGGCTATGGCTTCCTTTGCTTCTTCCAAGCCCAGATCGCGGGCCACTTCCGTCACGCGCTCAAGTCCTTACGGGGAGTGGAATGTCGAGAGTGTACGAGGCGATAACCCGCGTGCCCACGACCGTCAACCGATCGAATGGGCTCGGCCGCGGAGCCGGCGCAACTCGCCGTCGAGCGCGATCAGTTGCTGGAACAGCTCGTCGTATCGCGGATCGGACTGCGGATTGAGCTTCTGCAGCTGCGATCTGACCTCGGTGCTGCGTCGTTTGAGCGCGAATTCCTGCAGTCTCGCCCACACGTCTTCGGCGTAACCACGCGTCGGTTCGCTCTCGGTCGGCTCGACGGCGAGCGCGGAGAGCGCGGCCACGGCCTTGTCGTTGTCCGAACGCGCGGCGTAGCCACGAACGTCGCCGTCCGCCGCGTGCACCAACGCGAAGAGCTCGCGGTTGCGCGCCATCTGGAAATGAATCGGCTCCAATCTGTCCACGATGTCGGTGACGGGCTCGCCACCGCGTGCGAGCAGGCGGAGCATCTCTCGCTCGACGCGTTCCTGCGCGGATGAGCGCTTCACGGCCTGACGGACCTCGACGGGCCGCCCCCCGAGTCTTCGGTCGAGCGCGATCGAGACCGATGAATCGCTCACGCCGGCGAGCTCGGCGAGCAGGTGCCCGTACTCGCTCTGGCGGATCGGGTCGCGAAGGTGCTCGAGCATTGGGAGCGCGGCGGCGACGGCCGCGCTCTGCCCCTCGACAGTGGAGAGGTCATGCCGCGCGACGGTGCGCCGGAGCATGTACTCGACGAGCGGGACGGCCTCCTTGGTCATCGAAAGGAGCGCCTCAGCACCCTCGGTGCGAACGACGTCCGCCGGGTCCTTGCCCTCGGGCAGGATCAGCACGACGGCGCGGACTGGGTATGACTCGAGGAACTGGAACGCGCGCTCGGCGGCGCGCGCGCCGGCCTCGTCGGAGTCGAACGCCAGCACCATGCGTTCGGCGAACCGCGACGCGAGGCGGAAGTGCCCCTCACCGAGCGCCGTGCCACACGTCGCCACCGCGGTCTCGATCCCGGCCTGGGCCATGGCGATCACGTCGGTGTACCCCTCGACGACGTGGATGTCGCCGGTCCGCGCGATACCGCCCTTCGCTCGGTGCAGGTTGTACAGGACCTCGCCCTTCCGGTAGATCGGCGTCTCCGGAGAGTTCAGGTACTTCGGTCCGTCCTCGCGTCCGGGCATCGACCGCGCTCCGATCCCGACGGCTCGGCCGGACAGGTCGTGCACCGGGAACGTGATCCGGCCGCGGAACCGATCTCGAACGTCTCCCCCTTCGCCGAGCACGAGACCGGCCTCGACGAGGATCTCGGTCGAGAGCGTCTTCGCCAGCCTGCGGAGCAAGAAGTCGGAGTAGCCGGGCGCGTACCCGATCAAGAACGTCGCGGCCGTTTCCTGGTCGATCCTCCGTTCCGCCAAATATGTTCGAGCGTCCTCGCCTTCACGCCCGTCGACCAGCATGCGGTGGTAGAGCTCGGCCGCTTCCTGGTTCGCGCGGTGCAGCGCCTGCCGACGCGAGGCCGCACGGCGCTCGGCCAGCGAGTCGCCCTCGTACCGAAGCGTGACGCCGGCTTCTCTCGCCAGACGCTCGACGGCCTCGGCGAACTCGAGGTGCTCGACCTCGCGGAGGAACTTGATCCCGTCGCCACCCTGACCGCACCCGAAGCAGTAGAAGACGCCCTTCGCCGGTGAGACGGAGAACGACGGCGTCTTCTCCGTGTGGAACGGGCACAGTCCGCTGTACGAGTCGTGACCCGACTTCTTGAGCGTTAGATATCCCGAGACGAGCTTGACGATGTCGGTCCGCTCGCGAACTGCCTCGATGTCCTCGTGCCGGATCCTGCCCGCCACGCCTTCCTTTCCCTAGGGCTGCTTCACGGGAGCTCTGACTGGGGAAGGAATAGCTGCTCGTATGTCCTGAGGGCGTACCGATCGGTCATGCCGGCGATGTAGTCGGCCACGCGCGTCGGAAGGTCCCCCGGCGCGCGATGGTACTCCTCCGGAACCTCGTTCGGGTGGCCGACGTAGTGCTCGAACAGCGCGGTGACGATGCCGGCGGCCTTCTCCTGTTCCGCCCGCGCGTCGTCGCGGAGATAGACGCGTTCGAACATGAAGTCGCGCAGCGCATCGAGCGCGACGAACGCCTCGGTGCCCAGCCCGATCTCCGGGCGGTCGTCGCTGTTGTCGACGAGGTCCGTGACGAGCGCGTTGACCCGCTCGGCGTGGGAACGGCCGAGGACCTCCACCACTTCGGTCGGGAGGTCTTCCTCGGTGAGGACGCCGGCGCGGATCGCGTCGTCGACGTCGTGGTTGACGTAAGCGATGCGGTCGGCGAACCGAACGACCTGCGCCTCGAGCGTCGACGGCTCGGGCATCGACCATGTGTGGTTCACGATGCCGTCGCGAACCTCCCACGTGAGATTGAGACCCCGGCCTTCGTTCTCCAGATGGTCGACGATGCGAAGACTCTGTTCGTTGTGGCGGAAAGGACCACCGAGGAACGGCGTCAGCGCCTGTTCCCCGAGGTGGCCGAACGGGGTGTGCCCGAGGTCGTGGGCTAGCGCGATCGCCTCGGTGAGGTCCTCGTTCAGCCGTAGGGCGCGTGCGGCCGTTCGCGCGATCTGGCTGACCTCGAGCGTATGAGTGAGACGGACGCGGTAGTGATCGCCCTCGGGCGAGAGGAATACCTGCGTCTTGTGCTTCAGCCGGCGGAACGCCTTGGAGTGGACGATCCGGTCGCGGTCACGCTGGAAGCACGTCCGGAGCGCGTCTTGCGGCTCGGGCGTTTCGCGGCCCTTGCTTGTGGCAGCGAGGGTCGCGCGGGCCGACAGCGTGTCTCGCTCGATCTGCTCCGTTCGCTCGCGCGGGCTCGTCACAGGCCGAAATGGTAGCGCGCCCCAACGACGGTTCCTCGTTGCGCTCACGAACGAGTCATCGGCCGAACAAACGGTAGTACAGGTACGCGAACGTCTCGCGCGCGTAGCCGGCGAGTCGCGTCCATTCGGAACGTGCCGCGGATTGCCAGGTCGCCGACGCGTACGCGACGATCCCCAGGTCCGAGGCCATCCTCTCGATCCGCAGGTTGTGCCAGGGATCAGAGACGAGGAAAGCACTCTGGAGGCCGCGGTCCCGCATCCATTTCGCCGCGGCGCGAAGGCTCTCGAGCGTGGTCGCTCCAACGGGCGACGCGTCGACGGCCGCGGCCGACACACCCTCCGCCAAGAGCCAATCGCGTCCCGCCTCCGCCTCGGAGATCTCATCCCCAGGAGCCGTCCCACCGAGCACGAGGACGCGGTCCGAACGCTCTTCCCGATACAGCAGCGCGGCGTGGCGCAGTCGCCCCTCGAACACCGGCGAGGGATCACCGTTGTAGTGAGCCGCGCCGAGCACCAAGATCGCGTCCACTGTGTCGACCCGACTGGCATCGTCCGAGTGCGCGGCGCGCCACACCGCGAAGGCGGTCACGGCAAGGAGAACCGCCGCCGCGATCGCCACCACGGCGATCGTGAAGAACACCGGATGGCGGCGGACCGCGCTCACGCGCAGAGGATGCTAGCAACGCGCTGCGGTTCTTCAGCTCGGAGCCAGACCCATCTCTGCGAGGGCGGTGACGAACTCACGGCGCGACAGGCCATTCACGAGGACGGCGCGAGGATCGCAGATGTCGCCCTCATCCCACACCACGACCCAAACCTGATCGCGTCCCACCACCCGCTTCGGTCCACCCTCGTTGAGGGTGACCCAGCCCGCAGACGGAAGACCCTCGCCGATCTCACCCGGGATGCCGGCGAAGACATGGACCTCGCGACGGCGTTCGTCTCGGAAGTCGAGACGAACGCCGACGTGATCGTCGTATTCCACCTCGAGCGGCTCGAGCGAGCCGAACCCAGAGGGTGCGGCGAAGCGCACGTCGCATACCACTCGCGATGGCGTCGGTTCCTGCGTCCCACCGACCGTGCATGCCGTCGTTGCGAGAAGCAGGAGTACGAACGTGCGTCTCACGGAAGCGACTCGGGCACCGGGGCGAGGAGCGGGCCGGATCCGTCCGGGTTCTCCTCCTGCCCCAGTCCGACGTACACGCCACCGAGACTCCGAACGCGTTCGGGAAGGACGTATGCCGGGTTCCCTTGCATCTGCGCGAACTCCACGAACGCGTCGGCGCCCTCCTGCGTCCGGAACGCCGAGACGAGCGCGAAGTCACCCGGCTCCCCGACCCCTTCCTTGAACCCCTGGAACTGGGCGACCGGGGCGACGTAGTACCCCTGGACGTCGCCGAACTGCATCGATGCCGCTGCGGCGTCCGCCTCGGCGCGAGACGGATACACGCCGCCGACGACCACGAGCAACAGCTCGCCGGCGCCGGTGTCACGCGGGACGTCGGGCGGAACCGGTGGTGCGACCACCTGCGGGGCGGGCCTCGCGACCGCGACGACCGCGGCGAGCGAGGCGGGAACGACGATCACCGCGATCACTCCGACGGCAACCTTTCGCCTCGTCGTGAACCTCCTCGTTCTCTCCCCCACGGCTCAATATCCCGTGGCGTACTGGAAGTGCATGGGATCGCAGAACTGCAAACCCCAGGACCAGTTGTGGCTCCGCCAGATCGGCGCGTGGTACTTGTTCACCGTCGAGAAGCATTTGCCCTGGTACTCCTCGGCCGACGACACGTCGATCGCGATGCCCCACGCGTGGGTGCTCCACTTGGTCGAGTTCCGAATCGTGCGGCACAGGTAGCCATAGATCCCGTGCTTCACGTATGGACTGAGGTGATCGTTCCTGATGTGACCGTACACGTCGTTGTCCAGGTTGGTCGAGTTGCCGCCCTTGTTCGAGACCATCTCCGTCGGGTAACCGCCGAGCTTGCGGTGGAACCGGAACGTGTAGGTCTGTCCCGTGTCCGCCGCAACCCAGCTCATCGGGATTGCCGACGCGTTCGCGTTGCACGGTTGCCCGAAGCGGTTGACGATCTGCGTGTAGCCGTCCGGCCGCGCCGGATAGTTGTAGTGCTTGTCACGCCAGCCAACCCTGGACCAGTGCCACGCGACGAGCGGGAGCGCAAGCGCCGCGACCATCGTCACCACGACCACCGAATGCACGCGGCGTGAGCCGATGCCCACCGTGCCACCACCTCCTATCGGGGGAGATGTGGCGGGGGAAGGTGTGCGAGCCTAGGCGACCGCCCCGTCGGCGCGCATCACCAACTCGGGTGAAACTCGCTCCCGACCGGGCGATATCGCGGTTACTTCGAGGCCGACTCCGCGGAGCCGACGGCGGCCTGACCGGCGGCGAGGCGCGCCGTCTCCACCCGGAACGGTGAGCAGCTCACGTAATCGAGCCCGATCTCGTGGCAGAACACGACGCTCGCCGGATCGCCGCCATGCTCGCCGCAGATCCCGAGGTGGAGGTTCGGATTGGCGGCCTTCCCCTCGTCGACGGCGAGTTGCATGAGTCGACCGACGCCGTCCTGGTCGATCGTGACGAAGGGGTTCGCCGGCACGAGCTTGCGCTCCTCATACAGGCCGACGAACTTGCCGATGTCGTCGCGAGAGAATCCGAAGCCCATCTGCGTGAGGTCGTTCGTTCCGAACGAGAAGAAGTCGGCCACCTCGGCGATCTCGCCGGAAGTCACGGCGGCACGCGGGACCTCGATCATCGTCCCCCACTCGAAGTGCTCGATCGTCACGCCCGCGCCCTTCAGCACCTCGCGCGCGACCGGCTCAAGCTCGGCACGCATCTGCTCGAGCTCGGGTTTCGTCGCCACCAGCGGGATCATGATCTCGACCTTCGGATCGCCACCGTCCTTGCGGACCTGCGCCGTGGCCTCGCAGATCGCGCGAACCTGCATCGCGTACAGGCCCGGCTTCACGATGCCGAGACGGACGCCGCGCAGGCCGAGCATCGGGTTCGCCTCGTGCAGCTCGTTGACCTTGCGCAGCAGGTTCCTCGCCTGCTCGAGCGGGATCCTCTGATCGCGCAGAACGACGACGTCCTCGCCGCTGTCCTCGGCCCTGGTTACCGCGACCGCGAGATCCACCTGGTTGGGGAGGAACTCGTGCAGCGGCGGATCGAGAAGCCGAACCGTGACCGGCACGCCGTCCATCGCCCGGAAGATGCCGACGAAGTCCTCGCGCTGCAGCGGCAGCAGCTGGTCGTAGGCCGACTGTTCTTCCTCGGGCGTGTCGGCGAAGATCATCTGCTGAACCGCCGCCACGCGTTCCTGGCCGAGGAACATGTGCTCGGTCCGGCACAGGCCGATGCCCTCCGCTCCGCGTTCGCGGGCATTGGTCGACTGGTCAGGGGTGTCCGCGTTCGCGCGGACGCGCAGGCGCCTGCGCATGTCGGCGATCGACATGAGCCGATCGAACGCCTGCCAGATCCTCTCCTCCCGAGCGGCCGCGTCGCCCGAACGGGCCTTCTCGAGCACCGACTCCTCGAGCGGCAGCTCGCCGACATACACGTTCCCCGTGAAGCCGTCGATCGTGACGACATCGGTCTCCTTCACGGTCGTCCCGTTCGCCGTGAACGAACGCGTGCCGAAGTCGATCCTGATCCCGTCGGCGCCGCACACCGCTGGAATGCCCTCGCCCCTCGCGACGACCGCCGCGTGCGAGTTGGTTCCGCCGGCGCTGGTCAGGATCCCCTGCGACGCAATCATGCCGTGATAGTCGTCCGGGGTGGTCTCGCGCCGAACGAGCACGACCTTGTGGCCCTCTCTCGCGCGCGACTCGGCATCGTCCGCCGTGAACACGACCTCCCCGACTGCGGCACCGGGCGACGCGTTCAAGCCCTTCGCGATCGGCCGGGTCCCGTCGGCCTTCACGCGCCGCTTGAACAGCTCCTCCAAGCGGTTGGCGTCGACTCGCAGGAGCGCTGTGTCCTCGTCGATGAGGCCCTCGTTGAGCATGTCGAACGCCATGACCCACTCGGCGAGCGCGGTTCGCTTGCCGATGCGTGTCTGGAGGATCCAGAGCTTGCCCTTCTCGATCGTGAACTCGATGTCGCACATGTCGCGATAGTGCTTCTCGAGTGTGTCCATCACCCGGCGGAGCTCTCGATAGGACTTCGGGTCGAGGTTCTCGAGCTCGGCGAGCGGGAGCGTGTTGCGGATGCCGGCGACGACATCCTCCCCCTGCGCGTTCGCGAGGTAGTCGCCGTACGGAACCTTCTCCCCGGTCGACGGATCGCGCGTGAACGCGACACCCGTGCCGGAGTCCTCGCCGCGGTTGCCGAACACCATCGCCACGACGTTCACGGCCGTACCGAGGTCGTCGCTGATCTTGTTCTGCCGTCGGTAGTCACGCGCGCGCCTGCCGTTCCACGACTTGAACACGGCCTCGATGGCCAGGCGCAACTGATCGCGCGGGTCCTGCGGGAACTCGGATCCGGTGTGTTTGCGGTAGATGTCGAGGAATTCGGCGTGGAGCCTCTGCAGGTCATCGGCGTCGAGATCCGTGTCCTGCGCGTTCGTCCCCTTGGCCTGCTTCGCGCGTTCGAGCGCGTGCTCGAACTCTTCGCCCGGCACGTTCATCACGATCTTGCCGAACATCTGGACGAACCGGCGGTACGCGTCCCAGGCGAAGCGCCAGTCCCCCTCGGTCTGCTTGGCGAGTCCTTCGAGCGAGCGGTCGTCGAGACCGAGGTTCAAGACCGTGTCCATCATCCCGGGCATCGAGAACTTCGCTCCCGATCGAACGGACACGAGGAGCGGGTCCTCGGCATCGCCGAGCTTCTTCGTCATGGCGTGTTCGAGCCCCCGGAGGTGCTCTTCGTTTTCATCCATGAGTCCCGGCGGGAACTCGTCTTTGGCGAGGTAGGCGAGGCACGCCTCGGTCGTGATGGTGAACCCGGGGGGAACGGGTAGTCCCATGTTCGTCATCTCGGCGAGGTTCGCTCCCTTCCCGCCGAGGAGATCCTTCATGTCCTTGTTGCCCTCGGAGAAGTCGTAGACGTACTTGGTCACGGCAAGCCTCCGGTCGTGCGTGGTCGGGTCAGTTTACGGTGGGCCGGCGCCTAGGCCGCACCGATGAGGTTCCCGAGGATCTCGTCGCTCGTCGCGAAGGCCACGCGGACCGACGTTCCGTCGATGGGAAGCACCTCGGCAATCTGGTCGCCTTCGGCGATCCACCGCTCCATCGCCGTCGCGAACTCGTCCGCGTCTTCCGGTGTGTCCCATTCGGTGCTGAGGATGACCGCGACGTCTCGGCCATGGGACCACGCGCGGTAGATCCCTCCGTCCCAACCCGCGGCCGCGTCGGCCGCGTCGGCATCGTCGATACGCAGAGAGAGCGCGAGATCGAGCCACATCTCCCCCACGCTCTGCACGTCGAGGTCGTTCCAACCTCCCCCGATGGCGCCGAAGATGTCCGGCACGTCGACGGACGTCGGTACGTCGTCGGGATAACGCTCGGGATGGATGATCTGCTCGGTCGACACCGGCAGCTCGCGGAACACGCTGTCGACCGCGTCGAGTCCGCCGGCGGTCTCGACGTGCGTGATGAACCTGAGCCCATCGAGGTACGGCCACTGCTGGATCGCGTCGATGAACGGCGCAACGGTGCTCGGAGGGGGTTGCTGCGCCGCGGCTTCGGCGCTCAGCTCGAGCTGCTCCTCCACCGACAGGAAGCTCTGCCCCCATCGCAGCATGAAGAACGTCGCGTTGCCCTCGACGACCGCGAGCGCGGCCTGGAGCTCCTCGTCGCGGCACTCCGCGCCGAGCAGATCGACCTGCTCGAGGCCGAAGCGCTGATCGTCGATCGCGTGGGTGAGCTCGTGCGCGAGCGTGACGCGCTCGAGCGGTGACGGATCGCTCGTCCCGATGAACACGAGCTCGCCCGTGATCGTGTCGTAATACCCGATCACCTGCGTCGACACGTATTCGAGCAGGTCCTCCCGGATGCTCGTCCCCTCGGGGATCACGCCGATCGTCTGCCACGCGAGGCTCCGGCGGTCGTAGAACCGCCGAGGGAACGTGGTCTCGACGTAGTCACGGATGCCCTGGGCGACCTCGGCCGGCGGCTTCGGTTCGGCGACGACGCGCTCGCTGAACTCGAACCCACGGATCTGCTCGAGCTGACGCATCACGTCGGCGATCGCCGGCGGCGTCGGCCCCTCCGCAGGAGCGCCGTTGCCCTGGTTGAACTTCGGCTGCGGCAACGTGCACAGTCGCTCGAGCGCGGCGGGCGCCGAGTCACGGCCGCCGGAAGACGGAGGTACCTCCTGGGGTGAAGGCTCATCGATCGACGGTGAGACCGGTGACTCGCCGCCGGGTGCCGGCGGGTCATTCGAGGTGCATGCCGCAGCCAGCAGGAGCGCGACGACGAGTCCGCGAGTGAGCGTGTTCATCGGCGCCTCGGGACGAAGACACTCACGGCCGCAACAACGATCGCCGCGACGGAAACCCCTGCCGACGCCCACAGCAAGCGGATCGACTCCAGGCGCCCGAGGAACGAGGCCACGAACAGGCCGCCGGCAACTGCCATCAGCACGAAGGCAATCGCGTACACCCGTACCCATCCATGTTGATCGCCGGGGGTTCGCAGAACGTTCGCCTCGTTCACCGTCTTCTCCTCCGGCCCTCCCGGTCTGGTTTTCGGCTCGTCCACGAGGTTCCTACAGGCGTTCGGCGAGATGGGACACCAGGTTCGCGATCGGTAGTCGCTCCTGCCCCATCGAGTCGCGTTCGCGCACGGTGACGGCGCGATCCTCGAGCGTGTCGAAGTCGACCGTGACGCAGAAGGGCGTCCCCACCTCGTCCTGGCGTCGGTACCGACGCCCGATCGAACCGGCGTCGTCGTAGTCGCACATCCACTCCGGCTTGACCAGGTCGAACACCGCGCGGGCCTCCGGCATGAGCCGTTCGTTCCTCGACAGCGGGAGCACGGCGACCTTCACCGGCGCCAGCTCCTTACTGAGCGCCAGGTACGTCCGCTTCTCGGTCCCTCCCTTGGCGGTCGGCGCCTCCTCCTCGCGGTAGGCGTCGATCAGGAACGCGAGGAGCGCCCGGTCCACGCCCGCCGCCGGTTCGATCACATACGGGTGGTACCGCTCGTCGCGGTCCTGGTCGAAATAGGTCATGTCTTGGCCTGAGAACTTCTCGTGCTGTTTGAGGTCGAAGTCCGTTCGGTTGGCGATACCCTCGAGCTCGCCCCAGTCGGTGAACGGGAAGCGGTACTCGATGTCGACGGTGCGTTTGGAGTAGTGCGATAGCTCGTCCGCGTCGTGCTCGCGAAGCCGTAGGTTCTCCTCCCGCAGGCCAAGATCCAGATACCAGCGACGGCGCTGTTCGATCCAGTAGTCGTGCCACTGCTCGTCCGTCCCGGGCTCGACGAAGAACTCCATCTCCATCTGCTCGAACTCGCGCATGCGGAAGATGAAGTTCCCCGGCGTGATCTCGTTGCGAAACGACTTGCCGATCTGCGCGATCCCGAACGGCACCTTCTTCCGCGACACCGACTGGATCGTCACGAAGTCGACGAACATCCCCTGGGCGGTCTCGGGCCGCAGGTAGACGGCGTTTGCCTCATCGACGACCGGACCCATGTGCGTCTTGAACATCAGGTTGAAGTTCCTCGGGTCGGTGAAGTCGTGGTGCCCGCAGTTAGGGCATGTCGGCCGCTCGTGCATGTCGACGGTCGTCTCGTCCTCCTCGTGCCCGGACTGCGGCGCGTGGACGCCGGGCAGGTGATCGGCGCGGAAACGCTGATGGCAGTTCAGGCACTCGACGAGCGGATCGGTGAACACCTCGAGGTGACCGCTGGCCTCCCAGACCCGAGGGGACATGATGATCGCGGCGTCGAGCCCGACGACATCGTGTCGGAGCTGGACCATCGAACGCCACCAGGCGTCCTTGACGTTGCGTTTCAGTTCGACGCCGAGAGGGCCGTAGTCCCACGACGACCGCAGCCCGCCGTAGATCTCGCTCGACTGGAACGCGATCCCCCGTCGCTTGGCGAGGGAGGTGATGGCCTCCATCAGTCCGGCCATGTGCTTGTGCTCCTTCCCGGTCGCTGGCGGCGGCCGCTGGCGTGGACTTCAGTGTACGGGGCACGATGCCGGAGCCGAGGGATCCGCTCCGCGGCGTCGAGGAGTCAGTCGGAATCGTTCTCGGCGATCGCGCCGAAGCGGCGGGAACGCTTCTGATAGTCGCGGATCGCCTCGTACAGATGCTCGCGATCGAAGTCGGGCCAGTACACCGGCGTGAAGTACAGCTCGCTGTACGCCGCCTGCCACAGCAGGAAGTTGCTGATCCGCTCCTCGCCGCTCGTGCGGATGATGAGGTCTGGGTCGGGCATGTCGGGGTGGTACAGCCGCCGCGAGATCGACTCGGGCGTGATCTTCTCGCCTTTCAGCAGGCCGGCATCGTGATCGGCGATGAGCTGCTTCACGGCGTCGGCCACCTCGATCCGCCCGCCGTAGTTGAACGCGATCGTCAGCGTCATCCCGGTGTTGTCCTTGGTCAGCTCCTCGGAGATCTCCATCTCGCGGAGGACCAATCGGGGAACGCGCCAGTCGCGCCGGCCGAGCCAGCGGACCCGAACGTTCATCCGATGGAGCTCGTCGCGACGACGCCGGAGCAGCCCACGATTGAACCCCATCAGATAGCGAACCTCGGCCTTGGGACGGTTCCAGTTCTCGGTGGAGAACGCGAACATGGTGAGCCACTCGAGACCGAGCGCGTCCGCGCCGACGACCGTGTCCCACATCGCCGCCTCACCGGCGGCGTGACCCTCGGTCCGGGGAAGGCCGCGATGACGAGCCCACCTGCCGTTGCCGTCCATGACGATGCCCACGTGCCGAGGTAGTCCCTCGCGATCGAGATCGTGGAGGTAGGTGCTCATGGAACGAGGCTCCTGGCGAGCATGGGCAGGCTCTTCATCCGTCGTTCGAGGTGGTACTCGGCGAAACCGAACAGCAAGGCGCGCGACTCGCGCCTCACGGTGGTATCGGCCGTGATGTCGCCCGCCTCAAGCAGGCCGGCAGCGCCCAACGCCGCGAGGTGGTCGAGCGCGCGCCTCGAGGCGGGTCCTGCGTCGAACTCGGCATCCTCGCGGCAGACGGCGCCACCCTGACCGCTGGCGAACCGATCGGGCTCGGGGCGGCCGCAGACGGCGCAGGCGGTGAGGCTCGGATGGAACCCAGACAGCGACAGCAGCTTCAACAAGAAGGACTCGGCGACAGCGGACGGATCGGCTGGTTGCGTTTCGAGCGCGCGCATGCCCGTCAGCAGGAGCATGAACAGGCGCACGTTGCGCTCGTGCTCCTCGGCCACCTTGTCGACGGCCTCGAGCATGGTTTCACCAGCGGCGAACAGGTCGAGGTCGCCGCGGAGCGCCATGAATGGCGAGATGATCTCGGCTTGGCTCACGGTGTCGAGCGCACCTCTTCCCCGGTACACCATGAGCGACACATGCGTGAACGGCTCGAGTCGCGCGCCGAATCGTGAAGTTGTCTTCCGGATGCCTTTCGCGACGGCGCGAACCTTGCCCGAGCCCTGCGTCATGACCGTCACGATCTTGTCGGCCTCGCCGAGCTTGCTCGAGCGCAGCACGACGCCTTGTTCCTTGTACAGGGGCATCGACTGAATCGTAGCCTCGGCGCCGATGCCGCCAGGGAAACGAACGTTGTGAAGTCGTGACATCCGGGAGCGACCGGGCGAGATCGCCCGGTCGCCCCGACGTGTCAACGGGACGTCACGACCGTTAGGAGCCGCCCGCCTCCATGTTCTTCGTGACGACCTCCATCGTCTCGTTCAGGCGGTCGGTGGGACTGAACTCGACGAGCGAGGTGCCGGCGAAGATCGACGGCGTGTGTCCAGGTCCGACGAAGTAGGCGTCTCCGCCCACGAACTCCTCGTCCCCCTTGGCCGTGTGGTACACGACCTTGCCCTCGAACACGAATCCCCAGTGCTCGCATTGGCACTTGTCGTCGGGCAGACCGACGAACAGCGGGGTCATGTCGGCGTCTGCCGTGTAGCTCTCGAACCCGACGGTGTACCCACCGAGCTCGGCGTAATGGCCCTCGAACCCTTCCGCCTCGACGTGCTCGGAAGCGCTCGCCTTCGATGCCTTGGCCATCTCATCTCCTCCTTCCTGTTCGACGTATCCGTGGACCGATGCGATCGACTCCGACCCGCTGGTTCGTCACGCTGCCATCCGCTGCTCCGCGAGCCGCGCCAGGTTCCTCACCCCTCTGCGGACGTTCGATCGACCGAGCGTCAGCAAGAGTGAGCGGAGACCCGGCACGTTGAACATCCCGAGCGCCCCGGGGAGCTCGCTGATCCGGGTCGTCCGAATCGTGTAGGACACTACGCAACCGCGGTCGCCGGACTCGAGTTCGTAGCGGTGCACGGACGTCCACTCGACGAGGGCGCCCTTCTTGGTGGAGAGCCGCGCCTCGGTCACGAACTCGAACACCTCGGGCCGGCTCGCCTCGGTGACCACGGAGTCGTCATCGAAGGTTCCCATCGCGTCCGCGCCCGTGCTCCGAAACTCGGTCCCGACCGACGCCGGACCATCGGGCGCGTCGATCGTGAGCAGCCGGTAGGTCTTCTTGCGCTGCATCCGGCCGCCCCATTCGAGGTGGCTCCCGATGTCGGCCAGCAGGTCGTAAACCGCCGACGCCGATGCCTTGCTCGGCTCGGTCACCTTCACCACGAGCTCGGCCCGCAGGGCGTTCCTTCGTGCCCCCTTCTGCAGCGTCGCCATGACGCACCTCCCCGTATCCGTGGACGTGAGGAGGGTGCGCCGAAGCGGAGCGAAGAGGATGGGGAAGGTTCCCTATTCCTCGGACCGATTTCCGGGAATGTGCCGGATCGCGTAGGCCGCGGCCTCCGAACGACCACGTAGGTTCAGCTTGCCGAGGATGTTGCTCACGTGGTTGCCGGCCGTCTTCGTGCTGATGAACAGACGCGCGGCGATCTCGGCGTTCGTGAGGCCTTCGCCGAGGAGCGCCAGCACCTCTCGCTCGCGACGGCTGAGCAGACCGAGCTTCTTCGGGCCGGTTCGCCCGGCGACCCCATGGTCGCGCAGGAACGCGGCGGCGGCGTCGGCGTCCCGAGGAGCGCCGAGCCGCTCGAACTCGGCGAGCGCCACTCGGGCCTCGCCGACGGCGACCTCCGGATCGGTCCGGTCGAGCGTTCTGGCGAGCTCGAACCGCGACCTCGCCGCGTCGAGCGCCATCCCCTGCTCGCTGAAGGCATCGATCGCCGCGGCGAACTGCTTGATCGCGTCCTCAGTGGCTCCCGCGGCGTTCGCCACGCGGCCCACGGCATAGGAAGACATCGCGTCGAGCCGCGGCAGCGAGGACTGCCGAGCAACGGCCTCGAGGCGGCGAGCCGTCTCGCCCGCGCCGTCGATGTCGCCCTGCGCGAGCCGAACGTCGACGAGCAGCGCGAGGAACGGCGCTGCGAGGACGTTGTCGTCGCCGACCGCGTTCAGCCGACGGTGGAGCACGGCGGCGGCGATCGCCACGTCACCCTTCGCGAGATACAGCATCGCCAGCGCGTGCGTGGACTCCGGTAGTGACTCGAAGCCCGCGAGCAGCTGTTCCGCCTCTTCCAGCCGTCCCTGGAGGAGCCTGAGCTCGGCCAGCTTGGCCGCCGGATGCACGCACCTCGCCCGGAGCTTCGCCTCCTGCATCGCGCGGAGACCGTCGACGAGCAGCCCCTCGGCCATCTCCCATTGTCCGGAGGCGACGAACATCTCTGCACAGCAGGCGTAGCAGAAGCCGAGCACGGCGACGTGCTCGTGCTGCGAGAGCCATCGCTCGACCACCTGGCCCCACTGCTCGATTCGCTGCCAGTCGGCGGCGTGCTCGCAGGCCGATATCCCGACGCAGATGACGTCGCCGATCGTCTCCAGACCGCGGACGTCGCCGCCGGTCGCCGCGGCCATCGCCTCGTCGATCTTGGCCATCCCCGCCACGACGTCGCCGGAAGCCACGTCGGCGTATCCGAGTCTGACGAGCGCGGCGGCCTCGAGGTCGGAGTCGCGTTGGGATCGCGCACTGGCCAGCGCGTCGGCTGCGTTTCGCGCGATCTCGTCGGGACCGCTCGCCCGCTCCGCGCGCGCCAGCGCCAGCCAGCCGCGCTCCGGGTCGTCCGCGGCACCGATCAGTCCCTCGGCCCGCGCGTACCACCCCGAGCTCGCAGCGGCGTTGCCGAACGCGGCCGCGTGCTCACGAGCAAGCCACCGCGCCGAGCGCGCCGCGGAGGTCTCGTCGCCGGCGGCGCGGAACGCGGCGTACGCCCGCTCCATGTGGCCAACCGCCGCCTCGAAGTCATGCAGCCACCAGAGCGCTCGGGCCAAACCTTCTTCGGCCTCGGCCACCACAGCGCCCGGGGGTGTGACCGCGACACCCTCCGACGTGTCGGACAACCCAGCGAGCGCGGCCTCGAACGCCTCACGCGCTGCTTGCCACTGTCCTTCGTCGAGGGCGTCCTCGCCTCGGCGTACTGCATCCGCCACGGTGTCCACGCCCATCTCTCCGATGATGGCACGCGGGCGCCCCGCGGAAGGCGTCCTCCAGCATGCTGGGCGAGAAACGCCACCGGCGCGATGATGGAGCCGTGGACTTCAAACGCATCGGCATCGCCGGAGCGGTCATCATCGCGGTGGTCGCGGGCATCTCGTTCGGCGTGGCGATGCGCGACCCCTCACTCGCGCCGGACGTTGACTGGTCGGCGCCGGCTGCGCTCCCGTCGCCGACGCGTTCGGACCTTCGCTCGGAGTTCGTGAGCGACGAGCAGGGATTCCGGTTCTTCCCCAGTTCCGGTCACCTCGAGCCGAACGTCGCGTACGTCTTCGACACGGGTCACTGTGGCCTCGGGCATCTCACCGACTTCGACGGCAGCTTCTGGCGGCCGGTCGACCCGGCACGAGCCGACTCGTTCGACCTGCTCGTGAACCAGGATGTCGGCGCGATGGCGGTCGTCAGCCGCGACCGCGCGATCTATCTGAGCTCGGACGGGATCGAGATCCGGATGGAGCGCATCGACGGACCGGTCGTCACGCAGCCCTGCGAATAGAGCTTCTCGATCAGGCGCCGACGGGATGCCAGACCGTCTTGAACTCCGTGAGCGCGGTGATCTCGTACGGGCTCTGGGCCTCCTGCGCGAAGGGATCGACCGCCGGCGCGCGATGCACACGCTTCACGTTCTCCGCGGCAAGCTCCTCGACCTGCGCGAGGAGCTCCGTCGGCACGCCAGTCACGTCGATCGCGTTCACGTCCATGTGGCCGGCCAGCCAGGACACGAGCTCGTTCGTCAGCCCGGTCAGGACGTTCACGACACCTCCCGGAACGTCGGACGTCGAGAGCACCTCGGCGAGCGAGACGGCCGGAAGCGGGCTCTTCTCGCTCGCGATCACGACCCCCGTGTTGCCGCTCACGATCGCCGGCGCGAGCCGCGACACCAGACCGAGCAACGACTGCTCCTGCGGCGCCACGATGCCGACGACGCCCATCGACTCCGGGATCGTGAAGTTGAAGTAGGGGCCGGCGACGGGATTGGTGGCGCCGAGCACCTGACCGATCTTGTCGGCCCACCCGGCGTACCACACCCACCGATCGATCGCGGCGTCGACTCCTCGGCGTGGGTCCGTTGCGCCCGCGTCCGCGAGCTCGGCCTCGAACTGCGACCGGCGGCCCTCCATCAGCTCGGCGACGCGGTACAGGACCTGTGCGCGGTTGTAGGCGGTCTTCCCGGCCCACCCGGCATGCGCGGCACGCGCGGCTCGAACGGCGTCGCGAAGGTCCTTCCTCGACGCGCGCGCCGCCCAAGCGAGGAGCTGTCCGTCGTGCGAGAACACCTCGTACGACCGTCCCGACTCGCTCCGCGGGAACTCACCGCCGATGAACAGCTTCGCCGTGCGGCGTACCGGAACGCGCTCGTCCGTCACTGAACCGTCATGGCTCCGTCGAGCTCGAGATACGGCTCGAGCCCGTGACGGCCGCCCTCGCGCCCGAACCCGCTCTCCTTGTATCCGCCGAACGGAGATCCGGGATCGAAGCGGTTGAACGTGTTCGCCCACACGACGCCGGCCCGCAGCCGCTCGGCCATCCACAGGATCCGCGATCCCTTCTCCGTCCACACCCCGGCGGACAGGCCGTACGGCGTGTTGTTGGCCTTCTCGACCGCCTCGGCCGGCGTTCGGAACGTGAGGATCGACAGCACCGGACCGAAGATCTCCTCGCGCGCGATCCGGTGGCTCTGCGAAACGTTCGTGAACAGCGTGGGGCAGAACCAGAACCCCCGCTCGGGCAGCGCGCACTCCGGCTGGTAGATCTCGGCGCCTTCGTCGACCCCGCTCGCGACGAGCTCCTCGATCTTTCGCAGCTGTTGCTTGGAGTTGATCGCGCCGATGTCCGTGTTCTTGTCGAGCGGGTTCCCCACGCGGAGCGTCTGCAGGCGCGCCTTGAGCTTGTCCAGGAGCGGTTCGAACACCGACTCCTGCACGAGCAATCGTGAGCCCGCGCAGCACACGTGCCCCTGGTTGAAGAAGATGCCGTTGATCACGCCCTCGACGGCCTGATCGAGCGGCGCGTCCTCGAACACGATGTTCGCCGCCTTGCCCCCCAGCTCGAGCGTGAGGCGCTTCCCCGTTCCGGCGGTCGCACGCCGGATGATCTTGCCGACGTCGGTCGAGCCGGTGAACGCGATCTTGTCGACGGCGTCGTGGTTCACCAGGTGCGAGCCCGTCTCGCCCGCACCGGTGATGATGTTCACGACGCCCGGCGGAAGCTCCGCGTCGCGGATCACTTCCGCCAGGAGCAGCGCCGTGAGTGGCGTGGTCTCCGCGGGCTTCAGCACCGTCGTGTTCCCCGCCGCCAGCGCCGGCGCGAGCTTCCACGCCGCCATCAGAAGGGGGAAGTTCCACGGAATGATCTGTCCGGCCACTCCGATCGGCTTCGGCCGGCGGTTCGGGAACGCGTACTCGAGCTTGTCCGCCCAGCCCGCGTAGTAGAAGAAGTGCGCCGCGGCGAGCGGTAGGTCGACGTCGCGCGATTCCTTGATCGGCTTTCCACCGTTCATCGACTCGAGGACGGCGAACTCGCGGGCGCGCTCCTGGAGCCCCCGCGCGATCCGGAACAGGTACTTCGCCCGCTCGGGCGCGGGAAGGTCCCGCCAATGCTGATCGTACGCGTCGCGGGCCGCGGTGACTGCCAGATCGACGTCCTCGGGCCCCGCATCTCCGACTTCGGCGAGCGTCTCCTCGGTCGCCGGGTTGATCGTCTCGAACCACCGGCCGCTCTTCGGCTCCACGAACTCGCCGCCCACGAACAGCCCGTAGCGGTCCTGCAGCCGGACGATCTCGGTCGACTCGGGCGCGTCCGCGTACTCCCAGATCGGCTCACGCTGTTCGAGCGCCGACGTCGCCTTCGGTTCGATCTTCGCCATCCCTATCGGGGGACCAACGCTCGCGCACCCGCGCTCGCTTCTTGGGTCCCCCACCCCCTCGCTAGTCGATCGTGTAGTAGTCGGGTCCCTGGTAGTGCCCGGTACGTTCCTTGTCGATCTGCATCAGCACGTCGTTCAGGAGCGTCGACGCGCCGATGCGGAACAGATCCGGCGTCATCCACTGCGGGCCGAGCGTCTCATACAGCAACACGAGGTACTGGATCGCCTGCTTGCTCTGCCGGACCCCACCGGCCACCTTGACCCCGACGGCGTGCCCGGTCTCGATGAAGAAGTCGCGCGCCGCCTCCATCATGCAGAGGGCCGAACCGAGCTCCGCGCCGACACCGATCTTGCCCGTCGACGTCTTGATGAAATCGGCGCCGGCGGCCATGGCCAGCACGCTCGCCTGTCGAACCCGGTCGTACGAGCCGAGCTCGCCCGTCTCCAGGATGACCTTGAGGTGCGCGCCGCCGGCTGCGTCTCGCGCCGCCGCGAGCTCCTCGAAGCACTCGGCGTACCGCCCCCCGAGGAACAGCGAGCGGTTCAACACGATGTCGACCTCGTGCGCGCCGAGCTCCACGACCTCTCGGATCTCGGCCAGCCGAGCGTCGAGCGGCGCGAGCCCGGCCGGAAAGGCGCCCGCAACGCTCGCCACCTTGACCGTCGTGCTCTTCAGCTGCCCGACGGCGACCGGCACGAGCTGCGGGTACAGACACACCGCAGCGACCGACGGGATCGAATCGTCGACCGGATTCGGGCGAACGGCCTTCGCGCAGAGCGCGACGATTTTGCCGGTCGTGTCGACCCCCTCGAGCGTGGTGAGGTCCATGCACCGGATCGCCAGGTCGAGCGCCCAGAGCTTCGACTCGCGCTTGATCGACCGTTTTGCGAGCGAGGCCGCACGCTCCTCGAGGCCGACGGCATCGACCGGGGTGGTCCGGCCCACCAACCGCGCGACGTCCTTCGGCGAATAGGGCGCGAGACCTGGGCGCGACCGTTCGATCTTGGCTGCCTGCGACATCAAGAGTCATGGTACGGCCGAGGGCCGTACGCGGCTATTCACGCTGCGCAGCGACGGCGTACGGTTCGCGGGGATGGACCCCGGTGAGCGTTCCTCTGAAACGGAGTCCGTACGGGGCCAGACGCTCTCTCGGGCGGGCTGGCTCACGATGGGGGCTGCCGCCGCAGTGGCCATCGTCGCCACGGTCCTGTTCCCGCGGTCGGGTGGTGATCGACCGACCATCGCGGCGCTCGCGTTGATCGGGACCGTGATCGCGGCGGCGATGACGGCAGCGATGTACGTGATCGTCCGACGCGACCTGCGTCTTCCCGGTCGGATAGGCGCATCGTTCGCGGCCGGATTCGGGTTGATCGCGGTCGTCAAGTTCGTGCTCGCCCCGCACGGTCTTTACGAGGTCAACGCCGTGCGCGCACTCGAGGACGCTTTCGGGACGGTCGCCGATCCCGGCGGCGCAGTTCTTACGGCCGCCGCGGTGTTCGGCTTGTACGCCGGCGTCTACGCGGTGCTGTACCGGTTGTGGCAACGGCGCGCGCCGGGCCGGACACGTCGCGTGCGCCGAACGGTTGCGATCGTCTTTCTCATCGTCATCCCGCTGGTCGTGCTGACCGGGGCCTGGATCATCCTGTTCGTCATCCTCCTGGCGCCGCTCCAGTACCTCGACTTCGTCTTCACTTCGGCCGTCGCGGGTCTCGTCGCGCTTGTGCTGGCGATCGCCGCCACGCTCATCGGTTGGGCGTTTCGGCGTATCGCCATCTCGCCGCAGCTCCTCGCCGACGTCGGAGCCGTCGTCAGCTTGTTCTGGCTGGGATTCGCGTTCCTGGCGCTGTACCACGTGCTGTGGATCGTCTACGTGCTGGTGCTCGCCTCCATCTGGCCGCTTCGGACGGTGGTCCCCAAGTGACGCGAACCGCTCAGCTCTTCATTCGGATGCTCCGCTGGCGGATCGCCGTCACGCTCTGGGCGTTCCTCCTGCTCGGCGCGGCGGCGCAGGGTCCCATCCGGCCGACGGTAAACCTGATCCTCACCGCGGTAGCGCTTTGCGCGAGCTATGTGGTGGCAACAACCGCGAACGACGTCGCCGACAAAGACATCGATCGCATCAACCACCCGCTCGACGCAGGCCGGCCGCTCGTGACGGGCGACGCGAGCGAACGCGACCTGTGGCGGACGAATGCCGTCGCCGCCCCCGTCGCCATCATCGCCGCCGCGCTCGCGGGTGCACCGACCCTGGGGCTCACGGTGGCCTCGCTCGCGATCGGATATGTGTACTCCTTGCGGCCCATACGACTGTCGTATCGGACGTGGGCTGCGCCGGTCGCCCTCGCCGTCGCGTACGTGCTCGTGCCGTACGGACTCGGCATGCTGGCCGCGGGCGGAAGGATCGATACGACGGACGGACTGCTCGCCGCCGCGCTGTACATGCTGTTCGTCGCCAGGATCAACCTGAAGGACTTTCGAGACCGCGAGGGAGATGCGGCCTTCGGCAAGCCGACCCTCCTACTGGCGCACGGGAAGAGTGCGACGTGTGCGGTCAGCCTGGTGGCCGTGCTGCTCGGGTGTGCGTTGCTCGTCTTCGCGCTCGGGCCGAATCCGGGGTTGGCAGTGGTCGTGGCGCTGTTCGGGGCCGCGATCTTGTGGATGCTGCGAGTCCTGTGGCGCGCGGGTGACGCCCGATCGGAGCAGATCGCGATCGGGATCGGGGCGAAGATGGGGAACGGTCTGCTCGCCTGCGCTCTCGCGTGGCTCTTGCTGGGATCGGCCGACGCCCCAGACGGGTTGCGCGTGCTCACCCTGGCGTTCCTGGCGGTGGTGTTCGGCACGGTGTTCCGCGCCATGACGAGCGGACGAGACGACATCCGGATCGCGTACAAGGGTTGAGACAGTCGGCAAGAGGGTCGGTCAGAACCCGAGGCGCTGGAGGGCCTTGGGGTCCCGCTGCCACTCCTTGAGGACCTTCACCCGAAGATCGAGGAACACCTTGCCGCCGAGTACGAGCTCCATCTCCTCTCGTGCTCGAGAGCCGATGGTCTTCAGCGTCGAGCCGCCCTTGCCGATCACGATCCCCTTTTGCGACTCACGCTCGACGATGAGCGAGGCGTGAACCTTGGTGAGCGAGTCGTCGGCGTCGAGCTCCTCAACGACGACCGCGATCGAGTGCGGAACCTCCTGCCTGGTCACGCCGAGCGCCTTCTCCCGGACGATCTCCGCCAACCGGATCTCGAGCGGCTGGTCGGTCTCGGCGTTCTCCGGGTACAGCGGGGGCCCCTCCGGCATCCGTTCGACGAGGAGGTCGAGCAGGACGCCGATCCCCCGCCCGGTCCTCGCCGACGTGGGCACGATCTCGTCGAACGCCCCGAGATCGGCGGCCGCCTGCAGCTGTGGCACCTCTCCGTGTCTGCGCAACAGATCGATCTTGTTCACGGCGCAAAGCGCGGGCGAGCCGGTAGGTCTGACCTTCTGCGCGTAGACGAACTCGTCTCCGCTGCCGGCGCCGGCATGCGCGTCGACGACCATGACGATCGCATCGACGCCGTGTGTCGCCTCCCCGACGCGCTCGTTCAGCCGCTCGCCGAGCAATGTCTTGGGCTTGTGGAACCCGGGTGTATCGGTGAAGACGATCTGACAACTGTCGGTCGTGAGGATCGCCCGAGCGTCACGGCGGGTCGTCTGCGGCTTGTCGGAGACGATGGCAACCTTGCGGCCAACCAACGCGTTCACGATCGACGACTTGCCGACGTTGGGGCGGCCAACGACGGCGACGAGTCCGCTGCGATGGCCCATCTCGACGAGCGTATACGAGCCGGTTGCCTAGGTCGGCCTATCGACGCCGAGATCCTCCGGTCCGAACGCGTGCGGGAGCAGCTCCGAGAGCGACCACTCCGCCCGCTTGCCGTCCGCTCCCTCCGAGATCACCCGCATCCCCGGGCCGAACTCGTTCAGCACCTGCCGGCAGCCACCGCACGGCGGTGTCGGCTCGCCCTCGTCGGTCGACACGGCCACGGCATCGATCCGCCGCTCATCGGCGATGACGGCGGCGGCCACGGCGTTCCGCTCAGCGCACACGCTGAGCGGGTACGACGCGTTCTCGATGTTCGCCCCGACGTAGATTCGGCCGCCGGCCAGAACCGCCGCGCCGACGCGGAACTTGCTGTACGGGGCGTAGGCGCGTTCCTTCGCGCTTCGAGCGGCCGCAACGAGCTCGTCGATCGGCTCGTTCGAGATCACTTCGCCCCTGTCGCCACCGGCTCTTCGCTCGGCGGCCGATTGATCAACACCTTGGCGATGCGGCGCCCGTTCACGCGCTCGGCCGTGAAGGTCACGCCTTGGAAGTCGACGGTGTCTCCCTCATCGGGGATCTCGCCCATCAGTCCGAGCAACAGGCCGCCGACCGTGTCCCACTCCTCGTCGGGCAGCTCGATGTCGAGGATGTCGTTCACCTCGTCGATCGGCATCTTCCCGTCGACGCGGAAGACGCCGTCGGAGACCTGCTCGATCTCGGGCTCCTCGGTGTCGTACTCGTCCGCGATCTCACCGACGAGCTCCTCGAGCAGGTCCTCCAGCGTCACCAGTCCAGACACGCTCCCGTACTCGTCGGTGACCAGCGCGATGTGGAACTTCTCCTTCTGCATGTCGCGCAACAGGTCCGCGACCCTCTTCGACTCGGGGACGAACCGCGCCTGGCGCACGACGTCGGAGAGTGGCATGTCGTGCTTGCCCTGATGGAGCGCCTTGAGCACGTCCTTCGCGTAGACGACGCCGACCACGTTGTCGAGGTCGGCGTCGAACACCGGGATCCGAGAGAACCCGTGCTGCAACACCAGCGCCTGGACGTCGCGGAGGGTCTTGTCGGCCTCGATCGCCTCGATGTCCGGGCGCGGCACCATGACCTCGCGGACGATCGTGTCGCCGAACTCGAAGATCGAGTGGATCAGGTCCTTCTCGTCGCTCTCGATCGTCCCCTCCTCGTGGCCGACCTCGGCCATCGAGCGCAGATCGGCTTCCGACACGAACGGACCCTCCTTCAGACCGCGGCCGGGAAGCAGAACGTTCGCGATGCCGATCAATGCGCGCGTCGGAAGGGCAAGGACGCGGCCGAGGAACCACACGAGCGGCGAGACGGCGAGCGCGGCGCTGTCCGAATGCAGCACCGCGAACGTCTTGCTCATCGCCTCGACGATGACGAAGTACAGGAGCGTGAAACCGACCGAGATCAGGGTGATCCCCACTCCGCCGAACGTTCGCTCGGCGATGATCGCCACCAGGATTGCCGAGCCGTTCTGGCTGAACATCACTGCCAGGTAGATCGCGTTCAAGAACCGAGGCGGCTCGGCCTCGATCCGCTCCAGGAGGACGGCGTTGCGGCGCCCCTCCTCGACCAGTGCGAGCGCGCGAACGCGGCTCATGCGCGTGAGCGACGCCTCGGCGATGGCCAGGATCGAGCCGAACAACACGAGGACGACGACGAGGATCCAGAGCCAGATCACGCGTAGCGCTCCTGGCGCGCCCACATCTCGGCGTGGTCGGCGTCGTTCATGTGGTCGTGTCCGAGCAGGTGAAGGATGCCGTGCACGAGCAAGAGCCGGAGCTCACCGCCGGGATCGCTCGGATTGTTCCGCGCGGCGACCGTCGGCGCGATGACCACGTCGCCCAGGACGCGACGGCCCGACTCGGGATCGTCGTCGCCGAGCGGGAACGACAGCACGTCCGTGGGGCCCTGCTCGTCGAGATAGCGCTCGTGCAGATCGGACATCTCGTCCTCGCTGACGAACGATACGGAGAGCTCGGCGTTGGGGACGCCTTCGCCTTCGAGACACGCTCGGGCCAGCACGATGAGGGCGTCCGCGTCGACTGGCTCGTCTTGGCGGTCGTCGACCAGGATCAGTGGAGGGCCGTCGCCGTCAGCGGTTTGGCTGGCGTCAGCCATCGGCACGCGCCCGCCGCTCCCCGAACACCTGGTACGCCTCCACGATGTCCTGGACGATCTTGTGACGGACGACGTCGCGTCCCCCGAGGTGCGCGATCTCGATCCCGTCGATACCGGTGAGGATGTCCTGCACGACGACCAGGCCAGACGTCTGCCCCGCGGGGAGGTCGATCTGCGTGACGTCGCCGTTCACGACCGCCTTGGAGCCGAACCCCAGGCGCGTCAGGAACATCTTCATCTGCTCGGGCGTCGTGTTCTGGGCCTCGTCCAGAATGATGAACGCGTCGTTCAGCGTTCGACCGCGCAGAAATGCGAGGGGGGCGACCTCGATCGTGCCGCGTTCCATCAGTCGAGGTAGCGCGTCGGCGCCCATCATCTCGAAGAGCGCGTCGTACAACGGCTTCATGTACGGGTCGATCTTCTCGTAGAGCGTTCCCGGAAGGAACCCGAGCCGCTCGCCGGCCTCGACGGCGGGTCGCGACAGGATGAGCCGCGTCACCTCCTTCTCTTGCAACGCGCGAACGGCTGTGGCCACGGCGAGATAGGTCTTGCCTGTACCTGCGGGTCCGACGGCGAACGTGACCGTCGCGTTGCGGATCGCATCGACGTACTGCTTCTGCCCCAGCGTCTTGGGCGCAACGCCCTTGCCGCGACCGGTCAGGAGCACGTCGCCCAGCACCTGCGTCGGGCGCGCCTCGTCGCCCTTGATGAGCTCGATCGAGCGGCCCACCGACGACGCGGTCAGCTCGTGTCCTTTGTCGAGCAACTCGATCAGTTCCTCGAACAGCAGGGCGACGCGGTCGGTCTCTCGGGGCGGTCCGGAGATCGTGATCTCGTTGCCCCTGACCACGATGTGTGAGTCGAACGCGGCCTCCACGAGCTTCAACAGCTCGTCGCGCTGGCCGAGGAGAGCGACCATGTTCTGGTCTCCCGGGACCAGGATCTTCACCTGCGTGGCTTCCGCCAAACGGTCGTCTCTGGGGTGGTCCCCCGTTCCTCCTCGTTCGGAATGGATCGTCATCCGACGACCCGATCTGAAGATGGGGATTCTACCCCTGGGCTCGGACGGCCACGTCGTTCGGATGGCCCGATCACCCCGGCGGCCAGGACATCTTCCGTCCGCCCAATAGGTGAAAGTGCAGATGGAAGACCGACTGGCCAGCGTCGGGTCCCACGTTCGCAACGAGGCGCCATCCGCTGTCGATCCCCTCGGCGTGCGCGAGGTGCGCGGCCGCACGCACGATGTCCGCGAGCACCTGTCCGTGGTCGTCCGTGATCGACGTCAGGTCCTCGATGTGGTCCTGCGGGATCAGGAGGATGTGTGTGGGGGCCTGCGGATTCGTGTCGCGGAACGCGACGACCGTGTCGGTCTCGTGAACGATCTCCGACGGGATCTCGTGCGCGGAGATCTTGCAGAAGACGCACTGCGCGTCTCGGGCTGGACTCATTACCGGGAGACTAGCCGCGGCGCCGAAGGTCGGCTTTCACTGACGCCCGCTTGCCTGCAGGCTCCCCGCGCAGCTCCGCCAGGCGCTCGAGCAGCTCTCGCTCCTGCCTCGAACCCGGCTTCGGCGTCGTGACCTGGAGCGTGAGGAACAGGTCGCCGCGCCCTCGCCCGCCGAGATTCGGAACGCCCTTGCCGCGAAGGCGGTGCGTGGTGCCGGAAGGTGTCCCCGGATTTACGTCGACGCGCTCGGTTCCGTCGAGCGTGTCGATCTCCACCTCGGCGCCGAGGGCCGCCTGCACCATCGGAACGTCGAGGCTGGCGAACAGATCCGTGCCGCGCCGTTCGAACACGGGATCCTCGTCGACGCGTAGCGACACGTAGAGATCGCCGGGAGTACCGCCCACCCGTCCTGCGTGGCCCGCACCGGGGACGCGAAGGTCGAGCCCATTCGACACGCCGGCCGGGATGTCCACTGGCACCGTGGTGTCGACAGAGATGCGGCCCCGCCCGTCGCACCGCTCACACGCCGTGACGATCTCCTCGCCGGTCCCCTCGCACGTCGGGCAGGGGTGTGCCGTCATCACTGTGCCGAAGATGCTTCGTCGAACGTCCTGCACCTGGCCGGCGCCTCCACAGGTCCGGCATCGCTGCGGCGACGTTCCCGGTTCGGCCCCCGTACCGTCGCAGCGATCGCATGGTTCCAGCCGTTCGAGCTCGATCTCGCGACGAACGCCGAACACGGCCTCGCGGAAGGCCAGGCGTGCCTCCGCGAACACGTCCTCACCGTTGTGCGTTCTCGTGCGGCGCGTAGCGGTTCGCCTGCGACCGAACGTGCCGGCGCCGAAGAACGCCTCGAAGATGTCGGCGACGTCGCCGAACGGAAACTCTCCGATCCCCCGGCCCGACCCGTAGAGGTCGTACTGCTGCCGTCGATGGGCATCCGAAAGGATCTCGTACGCCGCGGTGATCTCCTTGAACCGGTCTTCGGCGGCGGGGTCGCCGTTCACGTCGGGGTGGAACTCCCGCGCGAGCCGGCGGTACGCCTTCTTGATGTCGTCGTTCGACGCGTCGCGTCCGACACCGAGGATCTCGTAGAGGTCGCGGATCTGCGCCATGTCTTACGCGTCGACCTCCGTCGCGAGCTCGGACAGGCGGCGCGCGACGGCGCGGACGGACGCCATGACCGTGACGTAGTCCATCGCGGTGGGACCGACGACGCCCACGGTGCCGAGCGCCGTCGTACCCGCGCGGAACGGCGCCGACACGATCGACGCCTCCCAGTCGCGGGTGTGCGGATGCTCGCCCCCGATCGTCACGTTCACGTCCTGCAACAGCGTGACGTCGCGAAGGAGCTCGAGCATCTCGGACTCGTGTTCGAGCGCCTCGAACAGGCGTCGCACGGTCTCGCGACGCCAGTGCGCCGCTTCGTCGGCGAGGTTGGCCACGCCGCCGATGAGCACGAGGTGCGCGCCCGCGCCCGTCTGGATCCCGCCGAACGCATCGGCGGCGGCGAGAAGGAGCGTGCGCTCCGCAGGCTTCGCCGTCGGCGCGGCCTTCAGAGCCTCCGCGCGCGCGTCGGCCACGGTCTTGCCCCGGAATCGATCCGACAGCGTTCGGTCGAGCATCGTGAGCGCGTCATCCTCGAGCCCGTCGGGGCGGTCGATCATCGTTTTGTCCACGCGACCGTGCTGACCGATGATCAGGAACAGGAGCGAGCTGCCGACCTCGACCAGCTCGGTGCGAAGGACCGGCTCGTCCGAACTCGACGGCGGAACGGCCAGGCCGGCGTACTGCGTTACGCGGGAGAGGAGCTGCGTCGTCCCGCGAAGGACTTCCTCCAGGTCGACCATCGTCTCCGCGAAGAAGCCGGCGATCGCCCGGCGTTGCGCATCGCGTAGGCGACCACCCGGCGGAAGCGTGTCGACGTACTTGCGATAACCGGCGTCGGTCGGGATCCGGCCGGCCGACGTGTGCGGGTGCATGAGATAGCCGAGCTCCTCGAGCGCCGCCATCTCGTTGCGGATCGTTGCGGCAGATACACCGAGGCCCGAGCGCTCGGCGATGGTCTCGCTGCCGACTGGCTCGCCGCCGCGTACGTACTCCTCGACGACGGCGTGCAGAACCGCGATCTTCCGGGCTCCGAGTTCAGGTTCGACCATGACCCTTAGCAGTCTACCCCCGAGAGTGCTAGGGACTTCTGAGCTCATGACAACCGTTTGCCGCCTCCGTGCGTCCTACGCTCGAACCCATGCGCGTCGACGAGATCACCATTCGAGAGTTCCTCCACGCGAGCTATCCGCGGCTCGTCGCGGCGGTCGCGCTGACGAGCGGGAGCCGGCCCGCTGCCGAGGACGCCGTTCAGGAGGCGCTGCTCCGCGCGTGGGAGCGATCGGAGCGAGGCGATTCGATCGAGTCGCTGAACGCGTGGGTCACGACGGTGGCGCTGAACCTGGCACGAAGCGGACTGCGTCGATTGATAGCGGAACGGAAGGCGGGCTCTCGGCTGCAGAGCGTTGCCGGTGCCGACCTCATCGACTCCGAACGCGTTGATATAGAGCGCGCGTTAGCGAAGCTCTCTCGCCGGCAGCGGGAAGCGGTGGTGTGCCGGTACTACCTGGGGATGGAGACGAAGGAGATCGCAAAGGTGCTGAAGGTGAGCGAGGGAACGGTGAAGAGCACGCTCTTCCGGGCGCGGGGGGCGCTCGCCGTCTCGCTCGGCGTCGACGAGGACATGGAGGCGAACGACCGTGGCGCTTGATGAACGCTTGAGGCGCGAGCTCGAGCGGGCCGGCCGCCCCGCGGACCCGAGCGGCATCTACGAGGACCTGATCCGCCGTCGCGAGCGCCGCCGCATCGTGCGCAAGGTCGAGTCCGGGGTTCTCGCCATCGCCGTCGTCGCGGTGAGCGTCGCGGGCGTGTACGGGTTGTCGCACGTCTTCGGTGAGGATGCCGAGCGCGACGCGGCGACACCTTCCGAGACGAACGGAGAGATCGTGTTCTCGATCCCGCTCGAGCGTGAAGGCGAGGCGCTGATGGCGGTTTCGTCCGATGGCACGGGCTTGCGTCGGCTGACGCCGGAAGGCGGTGCCGACTATGGGTCCCCGGACGTGTCGCCTGATGGGCGCACGGTCGTGGTCGTGCATTCGATCCCGTCGTTCGTGAGCGAACAGGTAGCGGTCCTCGCGACCGTCCCGATCGAGGGTGGGCCGCCGACCTGGCTCACCAACGAGCCGGCCGTTGTCCAGGATCCGGCCTGGTCACCCGACGGCACGAGGATCGCGTTCAATGGAGACGTCCCGGGCGGGCCCTTCGGCATCTACATCCTGGACTTGGCCACCGGCGCTACTCACCTCATCCCGGGAACGGACAACATGTTGACCGGTGACCCGACGTGGGCACCTGACGGAAACCGCCTCGCCTTCCAAGGCGCCACGGGCGATTACCCGGGACCGGGGACGAACGACACGTGGGACATCTATGTAGTTCGGCTCGGTGAATCGCAGCTAACGAACGTGACTCGTACCTCCGATGAGAGCGAGGTCTGGCCTGCTTGGTCGTGGGACATGGATCGGATCGCGTTCGTCCGTGGCGTGCCGCGCGGCTTCGGCTTGTACACCATGGCGCCGGATGGGTCTGATCAGACACTCGTATTCGACGCGCTGCCGAACCTCGCCAGCCCGGCATGGTCACCGGATGGTGGGTCGATCGTGTTCTCGGCCGACACCGGACAGGTCTACACGATTCCCGCCAGCGGCGGAGAGCCGACGGCCGTCGCCGGCGCGCTCGGCGAGCCGGCCTGGGCGGCGGCGCCCGATGACGCGCCGGTCGTTCCGACGCCGACACCGACACCGACACCGACAGCGAGCCCCACGCGTGCCGGGAAGGACATCGGTCTCGGGTTCCCGGTCTGCAACGTGACGAGCGTTCGAGGCGAGTTCGCACCGGGCGTTGACGGCAAGGTGTACGTGGCGACGAAGGCGGGCGATACCGCATGCCCCGACCTCGGCGACGGCATGCAGGTGCTGGCGGTCGACGTCACCGGTGACGGACTGGCAGACACGTCGTACGGACCCCTCGAGTGTGACTCGTTCTGCTCGGCGTTCTCCGCGCCCGACGTGGATGGTGACGGGGTCGACGAGGTCCTGATCCAGAACGTTCAGTTCTCGATCGTCGGGCTGAAGCTGTTCGATGTACAGCTGGGAGACGGCGGAGCCGGGCTCGGTCCCGTGACGGTGGCGCCGCCGGGGTACCCGCGAGGCGGACTCGAACCGGGAGTGGAACCCCAGCTGTGGCTCGGTGGCGACGCGTTCGACATTGAAACGCTCCGCTGCGAGGACTCCCCGGACGGACGCGTGCTGATCCACACCACGGCGACGGAGGATCCGCCGGATTCGACGGACTCCGTCTGGCGGGCGACCGCGATTACATACTCGCTCAACGACGACGTCACTGTGACGATCGTCGACGTTCGGGAGTTCACCGAACCCGTCGGCCCCGGTCCGCCGTCGTTCCAGTCCGGCGAGACGCTCTGCGGCTCGAACCTCGGTCCGTCGCAGGCCTAGCCGGCGAGCGCGAGGACGAGCTCGTTCAACAAGAGCATTCCTCGCTCGGTCGGCACGAGCGCCCCGTCGATTTCGAGGAGCAAGCCTGACTCTACGAACGGGGCCGACCGCTCGTCTTCGATCCACGAAGACGGCACCCCTTCGAGGATGCGCAATCGGAGGAACACCTCTTCGAGGTGGGCGTCGCTCGGTTCGAGCCGTTCGTCGCCGCCGATCGGGAGCCGTCCATTCTCGACCAGCGACAGATACTCCTCGGGTGGACGCACGTTCCACCACCGGCCGTCGTCGCGGTACGAGTGCGCGCCGGCACCAAGCCCGAGGTAAGGCCGCCGCTCCCAGTACCCGAGGTTGTGCCTGCACTCGAGCCCGGGCTTCGCCCAGTTGGACACCTCGTAGTGGCGGAAGCCTGCCTCGCCGAGCACTTCGCACGCGAGCTCGAACATGTCGGCTTGCAAGTCGGCGTCGGGTGCCGGCACGACGCCGCGTTGTACCTTCCGCCCCAGCGGGGTCGACTGCTCGATCGTCAGCGCGTACGCGGAAACGTGTTCGGGCTGAAGGTCGACCGTCGCGCGCAGCGTACGCTCCCACGACTCGAGCGTTTCGCCGTTGGCGCCGTAGATCAGGTCGAGGTTCACGTTGGCATAGCCGGCCGCTCGCGCAGCGTGCATCGCACGTTTGGCCGAATCCGGATCGTGCAACCGCTCGAGCGCCGCCAATACCGCATGATCGAACGACTGCGCTCCCATCGACAGGCGGGCGTATCCCGCATCGAGGAGCCCCGATAGCCCCGCCCGATCGACGGTGTCGGGGTTCGCCTCGATCGTGATCTCGGCGTCCGAAGCGACGTCGACCGTCGAGCGCAATCGCGTCAGCAACGCTTGGAGGTCCTCGACGTCGAGCGTAGTCGGCGTCCCCCCGCCCAAGAACACGCTGACGAACGTCTCGCCCGACCATTCGTCGGCTGCGAGGTCAGCCTCTCGCACCAACGCCGCGATGTACCGCGATCGCAGGTGATCCAAGCCGGCGTATGCGTTGAAGTCGCAGTACCCACACCGGGTCACGCAGAACGGCACGTGCACGTAGAGACCCGCGCTCACGATCGCGTCCCCGCCTTCGTTCGGTCACCCTTGTCGATGCGGAGCGCCTCGATGAACGCCTCCTGCGGAACGTCGACCCGGCCGACGCGCCGTAGTCGCGCCTTCCCCTTCTTCTGCTCCTCGAGCAGCTTCCGTTTCCGGGTGATGTCGCCGCCGTAGCACTTCGCGAGCACGTCCTTGCGCTTGGCCTTGACCGTCTCGCGGGCGATGATCCGCGATCCGATCGACGCCTGGATCGCCACGTCGAACAGCTGCCGCGGGATCAGTTCTCGCAAACGATCGACCATCCGCCGGCCGTACCCGTACGCCTTGTCCCGGTGCACGACGCTCGAGAACGCGTCCACCGGCTCGCCGTGGAGCAGCACGTCGACCCTGACGAGCTCGCTCAACTCATACCCGATCGGTTCGTAGTCGAGCGACGCGTACCCGCGGGTGCGCGACTTCAGCTGGTCGAAGAAGTCGAAGATGATCTCCGCGAGCGGGAGCTTGTAATGGACCTCGGCACGCTCGGGCGACAGGTAGCTCATCTCCAAGAGCTCACCGCGGCGCGACTGGCACAGCTCGAACACCGGGCCCAGGTACTCGCTCGGCGTGATGATCGTGGCGAGCACGATCGGCTCCTCGACGCGGTCGTACGTTCCCGGCTGGGGCATCTCGCTCGGGTTGTGCACGACGATCCTCTCGTCGCCGCGGACCGCGTGGAACTCGACGTTCGGCGCGGTGGCGATGAGCTCGAGCGAGAACTCGCGCTCGAGCCGTTCCTTGACGATGTCCATGTGGAGCAGTCCGAGGAACCCGCACCGAAACCCGAAGCCGAGCGCCTGCGACGTCTCGGGCTCGAAAACGAGCGCCGCGTCGCTCAGCTTCAGCCGGTCGAGCGCGTCTCTCAGCTCCGTGTAGTCACCGCCCTCTGCGGGATACAGACCGCTCCACACCATCGGCAGCGGCTCTCGATAACCGGGCAAAGGTTCATCAGCTCGTTGCTTCCCCGCGATGGTCACGGTGTCGCCCACCTTGACCTGGTGCACGTCCTTCAGGCCGGTGACCAGGTAGCCGACCTCGCCCGCGTCGAGCGACGGCACGGGCGTCGCCTCGGGCGCGAACACGCCGGCTTCCTCGGCGTCGGAATCGATACCCGTCGCCATGAACCGGACCTTCGAGCGTGAGGGGAGCGCGCCATCGAACACGCGGACGTACGCGACGACGCCACGGTAGGGGTCGAAGCTCGAGTCGAAGATCAGCGCGCGGAGCCGCGCGTTCGGATCACCCGACGGCGGCGGAACGCGCTCGATGACGCGTTCGACGAGGTCGGTGACCCCCTGGCCCGTCTTGCCGGAGACGGCCAGGACGTCGTCCGGCTCCATGCCGACGAGCTCGGCGAGCTCGCGCCGATTCTCCTCGACGTTCGCCTGCGGCAGGTCGATCTTGTTCAGGGCCGGCACGATCACCAGTCCGGCGTCGCGCGCCAGGTGATAGTTCGCGAGCGTCTGCGCCTCGATCCCCTGCGCAGCGTCGACGAGCAGGATGGCGCCCTCGCACGCGGCGAGCGACCGGGATACCTCGTAGGTGAAGTCGACGTGCCCCGGCGTGTCGATCAGGTTCAGCTCATGATCGACGTCGCTCGTGCGGTAAGCGAGCCGGACTGCCTGGGCCTTGATCGTGATGCCGCGTTCCCGCTCGAGGTCCATCTTGTCGAGGTACTGCTCGCGCATCTCCCGGTCGGGAACGGTGTGTGTCAGCTCCAGCAGGCGATCGGCCAGCGTCGACTTTCCGTGGTCGATGTGGGCGATGATGCAGAAGTTGCGGATGCGGGTGGATTCGGTCACGGCCGGCATATCGTACGGGCGGGCCGCATAGGTCCGGCTCAATTCGAACGACGAAACCGCGCTGGTAGACTCGCCCGTCCATGGCCAACATCAAGTCGCAGATCAAGCGCAACCGCCAAAACGAGCACCGCCGCAAGCGCAACAAGGCGGTCCGCAGCGCCCTCAAGACGGCGTCGAAGAAGGTCACCTCCGCTGCGGGCAGCGGTGATGGTGACGCCGCCCTGGCCGGCGCCCGCGACGCGGCTCGCGCGTACGACCGCGCCGCCTCGAAGGGCGTCATCCACAAGCGCGCCGCCGCGCGCCACGCGTCACGCCTGGCCAAGGCGGCGAACCGCGCCGCCGCGTCGGGCGAGTAGCCCTCCAGGCGTCGTTCGTCACCTCCTCGGGTAGGAGTGCGCGGTGCGATACGTGGCCCTGGCCACTGACTACGACGGCACGATTGCCACCGACGGCGTTGTCCCGGACGACGTCGTCGAGACGATCGAACGCGTTCGCGAAAGCGGCCGCCGGACGATCCTGGTCACCGGCCGCGAGCTCGAGGACCTTCGCCAAGCCTTCGACCGACTCGACGTGTTCGACCGAGTCGTGGCGGAGAACGGCGCGGTGCTGTTCGATCCGGCCACGCGAAACGCCCGAGCGCTGACCGAAGCGCCTCCGCCCGCGTTCGTCGACGCGCTGAAGGAACGCGCCGTCGAGCCACTCTCCGTCGGTCACGTCATCGTCGCGACGTGGGAGCCGCACCAGACGACCGTGATCGAAGCGATCCACGAGCTCGGCCTCGAGCTGCAGATCATCTTCAACAAGGGCGCCGTGATGGTGCTGCCGGCCGGCGTCACGAAGGCGTCGGGACTCGCAGCGGCCCTCGACGAGCTGCGACTGTCGCCGCACAACGTCGTCGGCGTGGGCGACGCGGAGAACGACCACGCGTTCCTCGATGCGTGCGAGCTCTCGGTGGCCGTGGCGAACGCGCTCCCCGCCGTGAAGGACCGATGCGACTACGTGACGAACGGCACCCGGGGCGACGGCGTTCGCGAGCTCTGCGACGGGCTGCTCGAGTCGGACCTCGAGCTTCTCGACGAGCGCCTTCCACGTCACGACATCGTGATCGGGACCGCCGAGGACGGCGAACCGGTGCGGGTTCGGCCCTACCGCACGAACGTGCTGGTCACCGGACCATCCGGCAGTGGGAAGTCGACGCTCGTCACGGCGTTCCTCGAAGAGCTGGTGGAGCACGCGTACCAGTTCTGCCTGATCGATCCGGAAGGCGACTACGAGGAGCTCGAGCACGGGGTGGTCCTCGGATCTCACGACGGGGCACCGACCGTCGACGAGGCGCTCGACGCGCTCGTCGATCCCGACATCAACCTGGTCCTGAACCTGCTCGGTGAGCGGCTCGACGACCGTCCGGGCTTCCTGAGCTCGCTCCTACCGAGGCTCCAGGAGCTGCGCGCCGAGACCGGCCGTCCGCACTGGCTGGTCGTGGACGAGGCGCACCACCTGCTCCCGTCGGGCCTGCAGACGCCGGAGGCGACGCTCCCGCGACGGGTCGCCTCGGTCGTGATGGTCACCGTGCACGCCGACGCGATGTCGCCGGCGGCACTCGAACCGGTGAACCTGGTGCTGACGCCCTCCAAGGGAGCGAGCGAGTCCCTGGGGAAGTTCGCGAACGTTGTAGGCGTCGAGCCGCCGCGGGACGACGCCGTTCGACCGGACGAAGGGCAGGCCGTCGCGTGGTTCGTCGAAGAGTCCCCGATCGCGTTCGCCCCCGTCGAACCGGGCCAGGAACGGCGAAGGCACCGCCGCAAGTACGCGCAGGGCGACGTCGAGGAGAAGGCGTTCTTCTTCCGCGGACCAGACGACAGGCTGAACCTCAAGGCGCAGAACCTCGCGGTGTTCGCGCAGATCGCCGAGGGCGTCGACGACGAGACGTGGCTGTGGCACCTCGGCCGCGGCGACTACGAGAGGTGGTTCCGTGACGTGATCAAGGACGAGGCGCTCGGAGAGGTTGCGAAGCGTGTCGCGAATGACACGGATGCCGAGACGAGCCGGCGCGAGATCCTCGATGCCGTCTCGGAGCGCTACACGGTGCCCGCGGAAGCGTCGCCCTGACCGGGTCCGTTCCTAGATCGGCGTCACCGGAACGTCGGCCGGGTCTCCGGCGATCGCCGCGATCACCAACGGGAGCACCACGTCGTCGGTCGCGCCGGACTTCAGCGCGCGATCGGCCCAGGCCACTCGCTCGTGCACGAGGACGAGCTCATCGAGGCTGAACCGGCGGGCCTGATCGCGGTACCGCCTGGCCTGCCATTCGAACCGCAGACCGGCCTGCCGCGCGACCTCGCCCAGAGGAACGCGGTTGGGCAACGAACGAAGGCGCATCAGGTCTCGCAGGCGCGAGACGATCGCTCCGAGGATCGGAAGCCCTGCGTCCCGCGCCTCGAGTAGCGTTCGGAGCGATCGCATCGCACCCGGCATGTCGCGGGTGAACGCCTTGTCGCACAAGTCCCACATGTGCTGGTCACCGAGGCCTCGGAACTGCCTCGTCACCACGCCGCGCGTGATGCGCTCACCGGGGAACGCGGCGACGAGCTGTTCGAGCGCCTGATCGAGCGCCGCCGGGTCCTCTCCGATCGTTTCGATGAGCGCCTGGACGCCGTCGGGGGCGAGGTTCAGGCCCGTCGCCGTGGCGCGCTTTCCGATCCATCCCCCGAGCTCCTTGCGCTGCAAGCGCACCTCCCTCACGGACCCCACGCCCTCGACGAGCTTCAGCAGGCCGGCCGGCGGCTTCGCGCGTTCACCGACGGTCGCGGTGAGGATGAGGATCGCGTTCGGATCGGCCGCCGAGACGTACCGCCGGAGCTCGGCGACCGCGTCCTCGCGCAGAGCGCGGGCGTTCGAAACGAGCAGCCCACGCGCCTCGCCGAACAACGACGGCGTCGCCAGGTCGGCCGTCTCGCCGCCCACCCATTCGGCCGCATCGACCTCTCGCGGACGCACGTCGCCGAAGAGCTCGAGGGCCGCGGCGCGAAGGAGGAAGTCGTCGTGACCCCACAAGAGGTGGATCGGTCTCCTCGCGGCGTTCGTCGAACTCCCTTTCCGCTCGGTCACGCCGCGAACTGTACAAGCGGCCCCGACGGCGAGAACGACACGGTGATGTCGCCGGCCTGATCCGTGCGGAGCACCTCCGCTCCACCGTCGCCGAGCCATTGCAGGACCTCCGGTACCGGGTGCCCGTACGTGTTGGGTCCGACGCTCACGACCGCAAGCTCGGCATCGACCGCCAGGAGGAATTCCTCGAGCGACGTTGCTGCTCCGTGGTGCGGCACCTTGAGCACGTCGGCGCGAAGATCGACGCCGTCGTCGAGCATCACCTGTTGTGCGGGTTCCTCGGGCTCGGTGGCGAAGAGCACCGTGTCCTCGCCGACGCTCGCGCGGAGCACGATCGCGTCGTTGTTCGCATCCGACTCGGTGCCCTTCCAACACCGATCGGGCGAGAGCACCTCGACGACGACGTCCTCGACGACGAAGACCTCCCCGGCGCGCGGATGACGAACCGGTACGCCCTCATCGGAGACCGCGTCGGCGAGCCCCTCGCCGTCGGGCGAGTCGTCGGCGCAGCCCGGCTCGATCAAGAGCCCAACCGGTACGCGGGCCAAGATCGCGGGCAAACCGACGACGTGATCCGCGTGCGGGTGGCTCGCCACGACCACGTCGAGCCGCTTGACACCGAGTGCCGCGAGTTCCGTCGCAACCTGCGCCTCGTCCGGCCCACCGTCGACGAGCATCGTCACGCCCGCCGGCGACGTGAGCAACGCCGCATCGCCTTGCCCCACGTCGAAGAACCGGACGGTGAGCCCCGACGGCGGCCCCGACGAGAGCGCGGTCGACCAGACGAGGAGGGGCGCGAGGACGAGTCCCGCGAGCATCACCAAACGCGGTGGTCGCCGTCCCGAACGGATCCACCACGCGAACGCGGCCGCGAACAACAGGCCAAGCACGAGCGTCGCCATGCCTCCGCCGGTGATCCACGGAGCCGGCGCCCGAGCGGCGTGATCGGAGAGGATCTCGAGGTAGCGGAGCGGCAGGAGCGCGATCGCCGCGAGCAGGCGTCCGAGCGACGACCACACGATCGCGACGAACGCCGCCACGAGGCCGAGCAACAGGCTCGGGGCGACGGCCGCGAAGGCGAGCACGTTCGCGAACAACGTCGACGTCGGCACTTCGTTGAAGTGGTAGAGCAGCACCGGCGTCACGCCGATCTGGGCGGCAACCGTCGCGCCCGCCGCGAGCGCGATGGGCTTGGGCAGCACGGGCATGCGATCGGCGAGTGGCGTCGCCAACGCGACCATGCCCGCGGTCGCAGCGACGGAAAGCTGGAACCCCACCGACCACACGAGCGCGGGATCCAGTACGAGCAGGAGGAACACCGACGCCGACAGGATCGACGCGGCGCTCCTCGGTCGACCGAGCATCACGCCGAACAGCGTCAGACCGGCCATGACTCCTGCGCGCAGAACCGACGGCTCGGCACCCGTCAGCACGACGAAGAACACGACGGTCCCGACGCCGAGCGCGAACCTCGGCCATGGCGACAGCTTCAATGCCGCCGCGAGTGCGAGCACGGGCGCGAGGACCATCGCGACGTTCCCGCCCGACACGACCAGCAGGTGCGACAGACCGCTCGCGCGGAAGTCGCGTTCGACCTCTGGATCGAGCAGCGAGTCGTCGCCGAGCGTGAGCCCGAGCAGCAGGCCGGCCTCGCGCGAAGGGAACAGCTCGCGGATCGATCCGCCGACAAGCGCTCGAAACGACTGCGCCCACCTGACGAACGCGACGCTCGACGGGCCGAGCCGCGTCGCCGAATCGACCTGAAGCTCCGCGACGAGACCTCGGCTCGAGAGGAACCCGGCGAACTGCGCATCGTCGGAGACGACGGCGCGCCCGACTAGGCGGACCTGGTCGCCGCGCACGGCGTTCGGCGCCTCGCCGCGGCCGTCGACCCATACCGATTCTCGAGCCCGCGCGGCCGCGTCCTCCGTTTCCGCGAACGAGACGTCCGCGACGGCGCTCCATCGGTCGCCGTCCACGTTCGGATCGGTTCGAAGCGACCCGTCGACCGTCACACTCGCCGGCGCGACGCGCGCGAGAAACGCCCCCTCGATCCGGTGTGCCTGCGCGCTCCCCCAACCGACCCCGAGCGTGAGGGCACCGACGAGCGCCAGTGCACCGACGAGCCACGGCGGAGCGCGCCGACGCCGCAAGCGCGATGGAGCGACCGAGTCGACCAGCCGCGCGTCCTGCGGCTCCGACACCAACGGTTGCAACGCGTCGGTCGGAACGATCCGCGGCGCGCACCCGACCGCTGCCCCGAAGGCCACCGCCGTTGCGAGCATCCACACGAGTACTGGAGCTCGCTCACCGACCAGCGGACGCACGAGCAAGCCGAGCCACAGCGCCGCGGCAAGACCCGGAAGGAGCCAGCCCGTCACACCGTGACGAGCTCCCGGATGTTCTCGAGCGTCGCGTCGCCGATCCCGCTGACGTCGACGAGCTGGTCGACCGACGTGAACGGTCCGTTCTCGGTCCGGTGATCAACGATCGCCTGAGCGATGACCTCGCCGATACCCGGCAGCGTCTCGAGCTCAGCGTTCGTCGCGCTGTTGACGTTGACGAGACCCGTTGCGCCTGAGGTCCCGGTTCCGGTTTCCGTCGTCGGCGCCGACTGCGACTCCTTGGGGACCAATACCTGCGTGCCGTCGACGAGCGGCGCCGCGAGGTTGAGGCTCGACAGAACCGCGCCGGGTCGAGCGCCGCCGGCCGCGTCGATCGCATCGATGACACGCGCACCTTCGGCGAACTCGTACACGCCGGGACGCCGAACCCACCCGGCGACGTCGACCAGGATGACCATCGTCGGCGACGCCGACGCGGGCGGCGCCGCGACGAGGGCTTCGGACGGGCCGGAGCGAACCTGCACGGGCGCCGGGACCGAACGTACGTACCAGAATCCCGCGCCGGCGACGGTCACCCCGACGACGGCGACGAGCGCGATGAGCTCCGCACGCGAAAGCGTGGCGAGGCGATCGCGGATCGACTCTCCCGGCAACGCGCCCCCTCACGTCGACGAGCCCGCGCATACCGCACCGGCGGTCGCGGATGTGAGAGGGACGTCCGGAACGCTAGCGCACGCCTGGCGCCGCCGCCGTGACCTCGGTCACATGGACCGCCTCCGGTTCAGCCCAGCGTAACCAGATTGACCAGGCGCGGAGGCCGGACGATCACCCGGTGGATCTCGCGGCCGTCGATCGCCTTGAGCGCCCTCTCGGAGGCCAGCGCGAGCTCACGGCACCGCTCCTCGGAGGCGTCGGGAGGGACGTCGATGCGGTCACGGACATGCCCGTCCACCTGGACGACCAGCACGACGGAGTCCTCGGCCGCCAGTGCCGTGTCGAACGCCGGCCAGGACGACATGTGGACGGACGACTCGTTGCCGAGCGTCTCACGCCACAGCTCCTCGGCGACGAACGGCGCCATCGGCGCCATCATCTGCACGAGCGCGGTGGACGCCTCGCGCGCGCCGGCGCCACCGTCGAGCGCCGAACGGATCTCGTTGGTCAAGACCATCAGCTTGGCGATCGCCACGTTGAACCGGAAATCCTCGAGGTCCTCGGTGACCCCCTTGATCGTTCGGTGCGTCACGCGTCGAAGCGCCTCCGGCTCCTCCGCGACGCGGTCGAAGGCCTCCTGCACGGCGGCGAACACTCGGCCGAGCCATGAGTTCACGCCCGGACGCCGTTCCGGATCGGGCGCGATCAGCTTCCAGTCGATGTCGTCCTCGAACGGACCGGCGAACAGCATCGTCAGCCGCATCGTGTCCGCACCCCACCGCCCGACGAGGGGCATGGGCTCCACGATGTTCCCCTTCGATTTCGACATCGCCGCACCGCCGTAGATCACCTGGCCTTGGTTCATCAGCCGGAGCGTCGGCTCCTCGAAGCTCACGAGGCCCGTGTCGTGGAAGACCTTCGTGAAGAACCGGAAGTACAACAGGTGGAGGATCGCGTGCTCGATCCCGCCTGTGTACTGATCGACCGGCATCCATCGTTCGACGAGCTCGGGATCGAACGCCTGTCGCTCCTCGTGTGGCGAGCAGTAGCGAAAGAAGTACCAGGACGAGTCGACGAACGTGTCCATCGTGTCCGTGTCGCGAACGGCCTCCTCGCCGCCGACGGGACACGTCGTGTGCTTCCACGTGGGATGCCGGGCAAGCGGTGATTCGCCGCCCGGCTGGAAATCCACGTCGTCAGGAAGCAAGACGGGCAGCTGATCCTCCGGAACGGCGACCTCTCCGTGAACCGGACAGTGCACGATGGGGATCGGCGCGCCCCAGTAGCGCTGTCGGCTGATCAGCCAGTCGCGTAGCCGAAACGTCACCGCGTGCCGTCCCCGGCCTTGTTCCTCGAGCCACCGCGTGACCTGCTCGATCGACTCGGGTGAGCCAACGCCGTCGAACGGCCCGGAGTTCACCATCACACCCTCGTGGTCGTACGCCTCGGTCATCGTGGCGGGATCGCGCGGCTCGTCGGGCGGTTGCACCACGACGCGGATCGGCAGCCCGTGCGTACGCGCGAACTCGAAGTCGCGCTGATCGTGAGCGGGGACGCCCATCACCGCGCCCGTGCCGTACTCCATCAACACGTACGGCGCGACGAAGACAGGGACCTTCTCGCCGTTGACTGGGTTCACCGCGTGCACGCCGAGGGGAACGCCCTCACGGCTGTCCGCCTGCTCTCGATTCGTTAGAGGCGTTGCCGCGAGCTCGTCGGCGAGCTCCTTCGCCTCGTCACCCGTCCCGCCCGCCTCCGCCAGCTTCGACACGAGCGGGTGCTCCACGGCGAACACGAAGAACGTCACGCCCCAAAGCGTGTCCGGGCGGGTGGTGAACACCTCGACCATGTCGCCGGTCTCGGCGATCTCGAACTCGACTGCGGCGCCCTCGGACCGCCCGATCCAGTTCCGCTGCATGGTGACGACTCGCTCGGGCCAGTCGAGCTGGTCCATGTCGTCGAGCAGCCGCTGCGCATACTCGGTCGTCCTGAAGAACCACTGCGTCAGATCCTTGCGAACGACCGGCGTGCCGTCCCTCTCACAGAGGCCGTTGATGACCTGTTCGTTGGCCAGGACCGTCTGATCCGTCGGGCACCAGTTCGCCGGCGCGTTCTTCCGGTACGCCAGGCCCCGTTCGAACAGCCGGATGAACAGCCATTGCGTCCACCGGTAGTACTCGGGATCGCTCGTGTTGAACTGCCGCGACCAGTCGAAGGACATCCCCATCCGGCGGAACGAGCGTCGTTGTTGTTCGATGTTCGTGTACGTCCATTCCTTGGGGTGGATGCCGCGCTTGATCGCCGCGTTCTCGGCCGGCAGCCCGAACGAGTCCCACCCGATGGGATGCAGGACATTGTTGCCCTGCATCCATCGGTACCGGGCGATCGTGTCCCCCCCGCTGAACGCCTCGGCGTGCCCCATGTGCAGGTCGCCCGAGGGGTACGGGAACATGTCGAGCGCGTAGAACCGCGGCCGAGGATCGGCAGGGTCGTCCAAGGCCCGGTACAGGCCTTCCGACTCCCAGCGTTCGACCCACTTCGGTTCGATCTCGGACGCTTCGTACCTGCGCATCTCGAAGAAGATGCTACCGGGCGATCACGCGGGTTCCGTGCAGGTCAGGACGCTGCGGCGGCGATGACGAAGTGGAACACGAGGTACGCGGCCAGCGTGCTGGTCATGTCGCCGAGGTCCTTCATCGGGTTCACCTCGGTAACCGCGAACGCATCGCAGCGCGGCGCGAGCAGTCGAACGGACTCGATCGCCTGGGCGGTGGTGAGACCACCGGGTTCGTGCGCGCCGGCACCGGGAGCGTGCGCGGGATCGACCGTGTCGATGTCGAACGACCACACGACGTGATCGGCCGCCCGGACGCGTTCCTGGATGTGAGCCGCGACGGCCGCGGCGCCGAGCTCGTGGAACCGTCGGGCCGTCATCTGCTCGAGCCCCTCGGCCACGGCGAACTCGCGTGACCGCGGGTAGTTGAAGTGCCGTACGCCGACCTGGATCGAAGCGGCCGGGTCGACGCGGTCGAGCTCGAGGCTCCGGCGCATCCCGCTCGAGTGGCTGAACCGTCCCTGCCGGACGCTCTCGTCCATCAGGTCGAAGTGCGCGTCGAAATGGATCACGGCGACCGAGCCCTCGACGACGTCGTGCACGCCGCGCACGACGGGATAGAAGAGAGAGTCCTCGCCGCCGATGACGATCGGCACTCGCCCGGCTCGAACGCTCGACGCGACGGCGTCGGAACACGCATCGATCGTCGCGATCAGATCGTGCGGGACCACGGCGACGTCACCCCGATCGACGACGAGCTCGTCCGGCACGTCGACGAAACGCTCGGCGTCCACGTCGTAGATGCGGCCGTCCTGCGCGCGCATCCACATCCACTCGAGCGATTCGCGGATCCGTGGGGGCGCGTACCGCGCTCCGGGCCACCCGAGCGTCGCGCCGCCGTCGAACGGGGCTCCCCACAAGTCGAACGCGCGTGGCACGCGCGGATGCTATCGAGCCTGCCGGTCGAGCAGGGCTATCGGGTGGTAGCGATGAACGCGGGGATCTCGGACGCCGGCATCGGGCGCCCCAGGGAAAAGCCCTGTCCGAACGGACACCCGTTCTCGACGAGGAACTCGACTTCACTCTGGGTCTCGATCCCCTCGGCCAGCGGGATCATGCCGAGGTTCTGCGCGAGGTCGATCATCGCGCGGACCATGTTCGCGTTGTCCAAGTCCTCGTCGACGCGGGAGACGAACGAGCGGTCGATCTTCAGGATGTCGACCGGCAGGTGCTTCAGCCGCGACAGCGACGAGTAGCCGGTCCCGAAGTCGTCGATCGCCAGCTTCAGTCCCCACGCGTGCATCTCGGACAGGATTCGCTGCGTGCGATCGGGATCCGCCATGGCCGTCGACTCCGTGATCTCCACGACGACGGTCGTGGGATCGACGCCGCCCCTCTTGAGCTTTCCGAGGATGCGCTCGGGGAGGCGAGTCGACCACAGCTCGCGCGGCGACAGGTTGAACCCCACCGTGAGCTCGATCCCCCGCGACTGCCACTCGGCTTGTTGGCGGACGAGATCGCCCATGACCCAGTCGCCGATGGCCTCGATCAGTCCGAGCTCCTCGGCGAGGGGGATGAACTGACCCGGCGGAACGAGCCCGCCGTTGGGCTCGTGCCAGCGAACGAGCGCCTCGGCGCCGGTGACCTTCCGGGACGAGAGGTCGACGACCGGTTGGTAGTGAAGCACCCAGTCCTCGTGCTCGACGGCGCGTCTGAGCCGAGTCGTGAACGAGAGCTTGCCGACGCGATCCTCGTCGCCGCTCGTGAACACCACGTACGAGCCCGGTCCGGTCCGCTTCGCCTGGTACATGGCCGCGTCGGCGTTCATCATCAGCGTCGTGGGGTCGGTGCCGTCGCGCGGGAACAGGCTGATCCCGACGCTCCCCGTCGCGTAGAACAACGTTCCGTCGAGGTCGAACGGCCGCTGCAACGCCTCGCGCACGCGGACCGCCACCGATTCCGCGGCGACCACCTCGGCGTCGATCTCGGTCGTCGCCGATGGCCCGCGCTCGAGGTCCGCGAGCAGCAACAGGAACTCGTCGCCGCCCTGCCGAGCGACGAGGTCGGTCTCACGGGTGCACCCCCGCAGTCGTTCGGCGAGCTGCCGGAGGAGCGCGTCGCCCGCGTGGTGTCCCAACGAGTCGTTCACGAGCTTGAAGTTGTCGAGGTCGAGGTACAACACGCCGACGGCGAGCTCGTGCCGGCGAGCGCGGGCGAGTGACGCCTCGAGCATCTCCTCGAACAACACGCGGTTCGGAAGGCCCGTCAGCTTGTCGTGATACGCGAGGAATGCCACCTGCTCCTCGGCGTTCTTGCGTTCGGTGATGTCGAAGATCACTCCCTGGATCAGCCACGGTTCGCCGTCCTCGTTCCGGACGATGAACGCCTGATCGCTGACCCAGATGACGTGGCCGTCCTCGTGGACCATGCGGTACTCGTGCGTGAGCGACTCGCGGTTCGTGTAGGCCTCGACGTAGTCCGCCCACGCCTTATCGACGTCGTCCGGATGGACGTGCTTGCGCCACGCGTAATGGTCGGAAAGCCACTGCTCCTGCGTGATCCCGAGCATGTCGCGCACCTGCGGGCTGACGTAGATCGAGAACTCGTTCTCGTCGACCGGGTCGATGTACGTGATCGCGGGGATGCCCTCGACGAGCGCCTCGTACTTGGCGGCGGTCTCGAACCGCGAGGTCTCCAGGGCGTGAACGGCACTCGTGTCGCGCAACGTCACGACGAGATACCGGCGCTCCGGGCCTACGACCTCGCCGACGTGGATCTCGAGGGGGATCTCCGTGCCTTCCTTGCGTCTGCACGAGCCCTGGACGATCGAACCGATGGCATCCGACAGGTTGACCTCGGCGACGACGAGCTCGTCGACCGGGTGGTCGATCAGCTCGTTGGGACCGAACCCGGAGAGGCCGCGGACCCGCTCGTTTGCATAGACCACGCGCCCGTCGATCGCCGCGACCACCAGGCACTCCGGCGTCGCGTCCAGCAAGCGCCGGGCGTCGATCTCGAGTGGCTCACGTCCCGGGCCGGCAGTCGGGTGGCCGCGGCCGACGTCGATCGACATCGCTCTCTTTCTCCGATAGGCAGGCCTCTGGGAGAGCATCGAACCGGCTGAGGTCGGACCTTAGCCGCGTTCCTCGAGGCCCCACGGGGACCCGTGGTCGTTGAGCAGGTCGAGGAACGGGGTCGGCTCGAACGCCTCCGGGCCGAGCACGCCCGCCCCGCTCCAGGCCCCGGTGGACAGCAGTTCGAACGCGATCACCGGATTGATCGCCGTCTGCCACACCACCGCCTGGGCGCCGTCGCGCCCCCACGCCTCGTCGTTGTCGACGACGTGGTACAGGTAGACCTCTCGGCGCCGACCGCCGGTCCCCGTGCCGGTCACCCAGGTTCCCGCGCAGGTCTTCCCCCGCATCCTGTCCCCGAGCGTTGCCGGATCCGGCAGCACGGCCGCGACGACGTCGCGCGGAGAGACCTCCGCGCCTCCGACGGGGACACGCTCGGTGCGGTCCAGGCCGAGCTTGTGCAACGTCTGCAGCACCTCGATGAACTCGGCGCCGAGCCCGTACTTGAACGTCACGCGCTCGCAGTCGATCCTCCGCGGAACGAGAACGACCTCCTCGTGCTCCACGTTCACGCACTCGAGCGGCCCGATCCCGTCGGGGAATATGAAGATCTCGGGCTCGCTGAACGGCGCTGTCGTGAACCAGCTGCGCTCGCGTTCCCAGATCAGCGGCGGGTTCAAGCACTCCTCGATCGCCGTCCAGATCGAGAACGTCGGGGCGAACTCGTACGCCTCGATCACGATGTTCGCGCCGTCGCGCACGCCGATCTGATCGATGCCGTCGAAGAGCTCGTCGGCGGCGTACCGCGCGAAGACGTCCGACATGCCGGGCTCCACGCCGCAGCCGACCAGCGCGAGTAGTCCACGCTCCTCCCACCGGTCGGCCTCGGCGAACTGATCGTCGCCGAGCTTCTTCCCCACGACCTCGTAGGGACGCTCCGGATGTGGCTCCGAGAGCGACATCGCCATGTCCATGTACGTCGCGCCGACGTCGAACGCCGCCCGGAAAACCGGCATGACGAACCGAGGGTCGACGGCGTTGAGGATCGCGTCGCAGCGATGTTCCTCTGCGACAGCGGCGACCGACGCGGCATCGGATGCATCGACGCGGGCGGCGACGAACCGTTCGTCGTCGTACCGCTCGACGACGCGACGCGCCTTCGCTTCCTCGTAGTCGGCGAAGACGATCGTCTCGTAGAAGTCGCGGCGGGAGGCGATCGGCGCCACCGCGCTTCCGACGCCTCCGGCTCCCACGACGAGGATGCGCATGAGCCGCGGAGTCTAGCGGGAGGGTTCCGCTCTACTCGCTCGGTTTCAGCTTCTCGAGCCGCCGCTCCAGACGTTTCCGCTCGAGCTCCGCTCCTCGGTGTGCGGCTTCGGCGTCGCGGAGCGCCTCTCGCGCCTCGGTCCGGCGTCGGTCGAGATCGTCGTACCGCGTTCGCGTGCGCTCGACCGATTCACCAGTGCGTCGCGCCATCGACTGTGCGGCTCGGAGCTCGCGTTCAACCGTGCGCGCCTCCTCCGCACGCTCGTGGGCCTTCGCACCCGCGCGCTCACGCTCTGCCGTCGCCTCCGCGGCTTTCGATCGCCCTCCTCCCTCGAGCACACGGAGCCCGCCCTCGCCGAAACTCGACGGCGGACGGAGGGGGCGCTCGAGCCGTCCGGCCCGGAGCCGCTCGGCGGCCTCCTCGTCCGCGGCAGCGGCCTCGAGCGTCGACGTGATCTCTTCCTCGTGCGGTCCCGAAGCGGTGCCGGTGCCCTGGAGGATCTCCGCGGCGACATGCGCGAGTCGCGCGACGAGCGCCCGCCGAGCTTCGCTCGCCTCACGCAGCGGTCCGGCGTCACCGCCGGAGATCGCCCGGCGTTGAGCATCGCGAAGGCGAGCCCCGAGCTCGACGACGTCCGACACGCCGCGGGGGTCCTGGCGCGCGAGCTGGTTCAGTGCCCACGCGGGCACGGTCGGCTTGCGCAGCCCCTTCACACGATCCGCGGCCTCGCGGTCTCCGGTCGCTCGCAGCCGCTTCGCAAGCGCGTCGCGTTCGGGGATGAACCGGTCGGGCGGCATCCCGAACAGCGAGTCGATCTGCTGGTCGAGCTCGTCAGCCACGCTGGTCCTCCGTCCCCGCGAGTCTGCACAACATCTTCCGACAGACGGGGCCCTCATGCCGGACCGGCGAGATCAGCGGCGACCGGCCTCGATCTCCGCGACGACGGCGTGTGCGAACGGCAGGACCTGTGCCCGCAGGTCCTCCCACGACTCGTTCCCTCGTAGGTATCCCTCGCGCGCCCGCGCCAGCACGGGACGATGTTCCCGAGCTAACCGCTCGAGTGCCCATTCGGCGGCCGCGTCCTTGGACCGGATCCGTCCCGTCACGACGGTGTTCCACATCCGCGCGAGGGTCAGGACGACGTTGCGCGTGTCCCAGTCGATGTCGTCGATCAGACCGGGGATGTCTGCAACGAGCGCCGCGGCTAGATCGCGCGGAGGCACCTCGTCGAACGTCGTGCCCGCGGCCGAGCCGGTCATGGTCACGTCGCCGAGTCGGACCATGGTGACGAGGATTGCAACGTCCGGATCGATCGTCGGCCGGAAGAGGTCGGGATCACCGCGCTCGAACCGCTCCCGCAGCCACTCCCCGTACTGGAAGTCTCGTCGCGGCGGATACCGCCACGGTCGTACCTCCGACGCCGCCACGATCGTGAGCTCGATCGGACGCTGCCCATCACCCCGCGAACGATCCCCGGATACCGCGAGCAGACCGGAGGCGATCTTCCGCTTCTCATCATCGGTCGTTTCTCGCGCCGAGACGGCCAGCACGTCGAGGTCGCTGTCTGCCCGGAGGCCGCCGAGGACCGCCGACCCGTGCAGGTACGCGCCGACCAAAGCGTCGCCTAGCGCGTCGCGAAGGACGGCAACGACCTCCTCGATCTGACCACGATCGGTCGCGGTGAGGCGGTCCGGCAGATCTGATGGGGTCGTGGTCCTCCTCGATTCAGGAGCCCGGTTCGCGACCGAAGGCGCGGAACGGTTCGGGGTCGTACTCGCTCAGCGCTCGAGGCCATCCGGTGAGCGCTTCGTGGATGGCGACGTCCTCCCGCACGAGCCATGCGAGATGCCGAAGGCCGTGCTCGACGACCTGAGTCAGGTGCACCTCTGGCGGAGGACCGGTCGCGCGTCCCCGTGCCAGCTCCACTCGCGCCACGAGCTCGACCTCGTGCGTGGTCGGGACGTGCCCGGGCGGCTCGACGATGACGAGGAACGTGAGGAGGATCGATCGGTCCACGACCCTCCACGACGTCGAGTGGACCATGATCGGTATCAGACCGAGGCTCGCGACGGCATCGACGATGGCTTCGTGCGGGTCGAGGTTCGGATCCCATGATGCCCGCAACGTTTGGCTGCCGAGCGGAGACACGTGCTGGATCCCCTCTTCGTCCAGATAGAGGACGATCGCTTCGAGCGACGAGCCATCCACGCCCGAACCCTAGCGGCGATGCGCCACCAACCCAGTTAGCGCCATATCGCGGTTCTTGGCACTTCCTAGCCCGTCTGACCGACTTTCACGGCCCGCGCACGAGGGCTAAGGTCGATGCGTGGCTGATGGCGATCCTGCCGTTCCCACCTACGCCCCTAGCCTTCCCGCGTTCGTCACGCGCTCCGCAGCGCGACGGCGCATCGTGGATGAAGAGTGGGAGACGGTCGAGCAGATAGAGCGGCGAACCAAGGAAATCAAGGACCAGTGCGAAGCGGCGCGGGAAGCCCTCCGCAGTCTCAGCGAGACCTTGGACCGAGAGTTCGTCTAGCCATCCAGGTCGAGCTCACCGCTCTTCCCGATCGGTAGCTAGTGCATCTGCGCTCGCATGGCCGGCAATCAGTGCTCCTCAATGGCCAGAAGGATCTGCTGGGCGAGAGCGGCAGTGGTGTCCTCCTCGCGCAGCGTCCACCAGAGGTCATGTCTCTGAGGGAGGACCTCCCCCATTCGCTTCCACCATCCCGGTCCGCCGCGCATGTTCGGCGTCGGTTTGGCCGGAACGGAGGCGGTTCCCCGCCTCCGTTCCGGGTTGATGCCAGCTCCTTGCTTATCAGACGTACGGTTCGTAATACGTTCCGAGCCGCGTCCGGTAATCGTCGTCGAACCGCGTGGGATCGAACTCAGGAGAGTTCTTGATCTGCTCCTTCGACAGGCTGACGAAGATCGCCTGATCATCGATGTCGATCCGCTCAATCGTCCCGGCCGGGATGACGACCTTCCGGCCGAGAATCCACGGACCGGTATCTACGACAAGGTGAGCGCGGCCGGTCTCCTCGGTAGCCTCATCGACCTTCCCGATCGAGCCATCTCGCGCCTGAACGTCACAGCCGACAAGCGCCTTCCTCGTTGCTTGCACGTCCGCGGGGTACGTCCACAGATCCGTATGCGGCATCAGCGACACCTCCTCCTGTTCCGCGGCCGTCACATACCCACGCGTCCACAAAAGGATTCGTTCCCGTCGCGCTTACGGCTCGTTGCGGCGCAGCAGCTCCAAGGCGCCGTCGCATTTGCGCAGGTCGCACCAGCGCATTGGTGGCTCAACTCGAAGCTAGGCGATCTCGGCCACGCGGAGGGGTCAGACTTGATCAGTAGACCGGTCGTCCTGCGTCGCAAGTCATTCTTGATCAAGGCTGACGCCGCAGCAACAGATCCAGCAGTCAACGCGCAGATTTCCGTGCCTACGTTGACTATCCCTCGGAATCCGCGGACAACGTTTCCATCTGCGCACGCTCGCGCGTCCGCCCGGATCTAGGCAGTGACCGCACGATTCCTCTCGAGAACCCGGTGGCGGTCGACGAGCGAATCCGGCGGCCCCGACGATTGGCGCGGGCATGTCGCCGGAATTCGAGGGCTGCGTCTTGCAGCAGCGGCTCGGTGCGAGAGCCGAGACCCTCGGTGGACTACACGTCAGCGGTCGCGGTCGCGTCTGAGCTCTCGGTAGCAGACGCGTCTCGCCGGCTGCCGGACGCCGCCGCGTCTTCGCCGGCGTCGGGCCGCACCACGTCGTCGGTGGCGGCCTCGGGCCCGAGCCCCGCGCCCGCCGGCGGGAGCCCGTCGGGGACGGAGTTGTTGCTCCACCCCGTATGGTTCCCGTCGTCGTCGTTCTTCGGAGGACGCTGCTCGTTCCACCCCTTTGCGATGCCGGGCGGATGCGTCGCGTCGTTTGCCGGTGGAGGAGTCGTGTCAACGGGCGGCGCTACCTCCTGCGACGGGGGGTTCGTGTCCGGCTGTGGCGTCTCGTCGGGCGGTGGCGTCTCATCCAGCGGTTTCCCAAGCTTCTGCGGCGGGGCATCGAGACCGTCGTCTCTGGGCGACATGTAGGCGGCCGATTGCGTGGCTCGATGGTCACCAGGCTCGGCAGTAGAGGCCTTAGCGACGGGCGCTCGTGTCGGTTCGGTCGTCGCGCCCGTCGAATCATGGGTTACCACCTCGACAGCCCGTTCGGGAACGCGCGCCGGTTTCGGGTCCTGGTGGACCCGGGGAGCACCCAACGTGAGCACCACGCTTACCGACGCCGTCGCAACGACAGCACCCGCCGTCGCAATCAACCCGGTGTGTTCCTGGACGGCGTGCGCGATGTGCGTCCCGGTGGCCACGATCTTCGCGGACAGGAGCGAGGCACTGACATGCTCAGGAGCGCTGACCGGCCCCGTCGTCGGGCTCGCGGGGAGAAATCCCCAGACCACGGCCCCACCGACGCCCTCGGCGACGAGGGCATGCAGGAGTCCCGCCATCACGGTCCCCGATACGCCTCGATCGATGCGGCCGAGTGCGCCAGCTGGCGTGTGGTCGCCCACGGCGATGACGACGGCGTCGGGTGCCAGCTCGCGGACGTGCTCGAGGGTCTCGCATAGGTTGGCCTCGACGACGATCGCGTCCGGGTCGTCCGCCGACAGGGCGACGATCAGTTCTTCTTCGGTGTCGGCAATCGCGACGACGTCGAAGCCACTAGTGCCGAGACGCGCCTCCATGTTGCCGACACGGCCCGCAGTGATCACGCGGAGCCGATCGTTCTCCGCTGCACCGGGCTGCGCGAACGATGGGGCGGAGCGTTCGACGATCGACATGGCCGCAGGCTCCTGATGAACGGCGAATGCTCATCCCTCTATGGAAGGCACTTCAGTAGCATCCCGCCGCATCAGCAGTCATGTCGCGCGATGGTTCTACAGCCCCCGTCGCGACCATCCGGAAGAACTGACCCGTTCGGGCCATCCGTCGCGTCCCCCCTATCCAGACGCCGGAACGAGGCAAAGGCGAGCGACGCTTCCCAGCTCCGGTCGCGTCAGATCATCAGGATTGTTGTGGGAACGGCACGAGGTCACGGCCTGGGCGAAGACGTGGCGCGCGGCGAAGCCTGACGCTACCCGTTCTCGTCCCGCTCGAACATCAGGCCGTGAAGCCAGTTGATCTTGCAATCTTCAGTGTGAGCGAACTCCTTTTGAGGCTCCTTCTTCTGGGGCAAACATCTGAGCTGCGGAAGTGGACCCAAGGGGATTCGAACCCCTGACCTCATGGCTGCCAGCCATGCGCTCTACCAGCTGAGCTATGGGCCCGTACGAACGGTCAGTGTAGCGAACGTTTTCGGCGTTCCCGCCCGTCGACCCTAGCCGGATGAGCTCGCGATCCCCTCGTCCTCCCAGGCCGAACGCGGCGCGTCGCCCCAAAGGCGCTCCAGGTCGTAGTACTCACGCTCCTGCTCGGTGAACACGTGGACCACGAGGTCGACGTAGTCGAGGAGCACCCACCGTCTCTCGGTCTCCCCCTCGCGTCGCGCGGGTTTGCGGCCGAGGTCGCGGAGGGCTTTCTCGATCTCCTCGACGATCGTTCGGACCTGTCGCTCCGTCGTGCCGGAGCAGATCACGAAGTAGTCCGTGATCACGATCAGCCCGTGCACGTCGAGGATCGTGATGTGCTCGGCCTGCTTCGCGGCCGCCGCGCGCGCCGCCGCGACCGCGGCCTCTCGGCTTTCCTCAGCGTCCGGCGGTCTACCCGGCACGCCGTCCTTCGGGGTCGTTCAACCTGTGAAGTCCTTCCCTGCGATCACGAGCCGGACGCGAGGCCTGATGACATCGACACGTTCAGGTTTCATGCCGGGCAAGTCTCGCACACGCTCGCCGAGCTCGATGTGTCTCGGTTGACCTCTCACGACCGAGCCCCCTGTCATAAGTACAACGCTGCCTTCTCGATGTAGCTCTTCACGCCCTCGGGGACGAGGTAGCGGATGGGGCGACCACCGTGAACGCGTTCTCGAAGGTCCGTCGAGCTGATCGCCAGGGCCGGGATGTTCATCAGGCTTACGTTCGGATGCCGCGTCGGCGTCAGCGCCTCGAACCGAGCGAGGTCGTACCCGGGTCGCGTCGCCGCGATGAAGTGCGCGAGCGAGAGGACCTCGTCGGTGTCCTTCCATTCGAAGATCTCGAGCATCGCGTCCGCGCCGGTGATGAAGTAGAGCTCCGCGTCCGGGTTGTCGGCCGCGAGCGCGCGAAGCGTCTCCACCGTGTAGGTGGGTCCCTCCCGATCGATCTCGATGCGCGACACTCGGAACCGCGGATTGCTCGCCGTCGCGATCACCGTCATCAGGTATCGATGCTCCGCCGGCGAGACGTCGCGCTCCTCCTTCATCCACGGCGTACCCGTCGGGACGAACACCACCTCATCGAGGGAGAACTGTCCGAGCGCCTCCTCCGCGGTGGTGAGGTGGCCGTAGTGGATGGGGTCGAAGGTTCCACCCATCACTCCGAGGCGCCGTCCCATTCAGGCAATCCTACGGCCCGTTCCGGCGCGCGCCGTCGAGGCACATCACCGTTCGCTGCGCATCCGCATGACCCATCGTTCGAGGTCGGGCATGTGCTCGGCGTAGTGCGACGGCCCACTCTCCTCGAACCACTCGCCGGCGTCCGGAGTGATCTCGTCAAGCGCGCCGAAGGCCTCGAGCATTCGCGTGCGCGAGGCGTGCCATTCCGACCGAACCGTGTCGACGTCGAGTTCCCGGTCGCGCTCGAACCACTCGGCGTTGAGTCGGTCGACGCCACCAGGCTCGTCCCAGGCGTGATGACCGCTCCTCTTTCCCGCCGAGATCTCGCGAAGGACGCCCGCGGCGACGTTCGACCACGCCGCGATGTGGGCCATCATGTCCTTCGCCGACCACCCCTCGACCGTGTAGCCGGGTCGAACCAGCTCGGCCGCCGACACGGACTCGACGACACCATCGATCCTGCCCCACGCCCCCGCCTCTTGCCGAAGCAGGTCTTCACGTCGTCCCATCGGCGATCTCCTCGTCCGGAAGGAACTCGAACGCCACGCTCCCGATCACGACCTCGTCGCCGCGGCGGGCGCCCGCAGCGACGAGCTGCCGCTCCACGCCTTCGCGCACGAGCCGTCGTTGTAGGCGCACGACCTTCGCCGGGTCGTCCATGTCCGTCTCCGCCACCCAGCGTTCGACCCCGCGGCCGACGACCCGGAACCGGTCACCTTCTCTCGTTACCACGAACCGCGGCCGTGCCGGCCTTAGGACCACGTACGGGCGACGTTGCTCCTCGGCGGCCTCCGCCTCGGCGGAGAGCCGCGACAGAAGATCCCGGAGGTCGTCCATCCCCTCGCCGGTGACGGCGGAAACCGCGATGGCTCCGTGACCGAGCGCTCCGTTCACGTCGACGTCTGGGGCGAGGTCACGCTTGGTCCCGACCACTACTGATGGCCGACGCGAGAGCGAAGTGTCGTACTCGTCGAGCTCCGCCCGCAGGGTCGACAGGTCCGCGGCCGGGTCGTCCGATGAGAGGTCGACCACGTAGACGAGCGCGCGGCATCGCGTGACGTGGCGAAGGAACCGGTGGCCGAGCCCGCGTCCCGCGCTGGCGCCCTCGATGAGACCGGGCACGTCCGCGACGACGAAACGTGCGTCGTCATCTTCGGCGACGCCGAGGTTCGGCGCCAGGGTGGTGAACGGGTACGCAGCGATCTTCGGGCGGGCCGCGGTGAGCGACGCGAGCAGCGTCGACTTGCCTGCGTTCGGGAGGCCGACCAGTCCGAGGTCGGCCACGATGCGCAACTCGACGCGAAGGCGCCTCTCCTCGCCGGGCTCCCCCGCTTCGGACGTGCGCGGCACCCGGTTCTTCGCCGAGACGAGCGAAGCGTTGCCTCGGCCTCCTCGGCCGCCCCGCGCGACCACCGCGCGTGCGCCCTCCCCGACCAGGTCGGCGAGCAGACCTTCCTCGTCCTCGACCCGCGTGCCGTCCGGAACGAGCACGACGAGATCCTCCCCGACGGCGCCGGTTCGCCGGCGCCGTCCTCCCGACTTGCCGCTTTCGGCGCGCTGGTGCGGGTGGTCGGCGAGCGACGACAGGTCGCGAATACCGGTCGACACCTGGAACACGACATTGCCGCCGTTGCCGCCGTCGCCACCGTCGGGACCCCCGCGTGGCTTGAACGGCTCGCTCAGCATCGCCGCGGACCCATCACCGCCTCGTCCGCCGCGAGCGAACACGGTCACCTCGTCGACGAAGGCCATACACGCGATTGTGGCCGAAACGGATGGGCCGGCGGCATCATGGGCGCGATGACCCCCTCAGTCACCGTTTGGATCGTCCCGCTGGGTCGCGGCGCGTCGATGGAGGGTGTCAAGGGTTCGCTGACGATCGGCGAAGGCGCGCTCGAGTTCACGCCCACGGACGATCCGCTCGGCGTGAAACGCTGGTCTCTTTCCGAGGTGACGCGAACGCGACGGCTCCGCGGGTCGCCGGTCCTCCTCGTCGAGCTCGGAGGCGGCGACGAACGAGTCGCGTTCTACTTCGTGCAGCCGCCCCCACTGCAGCCTCCGGAAGAGCCGCTCCGACCGTCGCTCGGCGGATTCGGGCGTCCGACCAAACGACGCGTTCGTCGGCGGAACGTGACCTATCTGGGGATGGCCAACCGAGACCTTCGCGAGCTGCTGCGGGAATGGGAAGGGCGTGTCCGCGCGGCGGTCGACGCCGCGAAGACCGCCTAGGCCTTCGCCTGGTCGATCGAGGCGTACCGGCGGCCGCGGGATTCGTGGTATCGCACGACGCCGGGCCGAGTCGCGAACAGCGTGTCGTCGCCGCCCCTGCCCACGCCGTCGCCGGCATGGATCTTGGTGCCCCTCTGGCGCACGATGATCGCGCCGGCCGTCACCTGCTGACCGCCGTACGACTTGACGCCGAGCCGCTTGGACTCGGAATCGCGTCCGTTGCGTGAGGAGCCGCCGCCCTTCTTGTGCGCCATGACGCGTTCGAGGGTACCAAAGGGTCAGAGACTAGGAAGCGTACCGACAGTCGGTTCGTCGTCCGACCTTGGTGCTAGTCAGTCCTCGGACTTCTCCGTGGACTTCGACGTGCCGCGCTTCGCCGGCAGCTTGACCTCGGAGATCTCGAGCAGCGTCATCAGCTGACGGTGACCCTGCCGACGCGAATACCCCGACTTGCTCTTGTACTTGAAGACGTTGACCTTGTCGCCCTTTTGCTCGCCGAGCAGCTTCGCCGTAACGACGGCCTTCTGGACGTCCTTGCCGACGTGGGTCGTTCCGTCGTCGTCGACGACGAGCAGCGGTTGGAACGTGACGGTGTCTCCGTCGGCGTGCAGGAGCTCGACCTCGATGACGTCGCCCGGCTTGACCTTCTGCTGCTTGCCGCCGGTCCTGATGACCGCGTACATCTAGCGTTCGCCTCCTCGGTGGATGATCAATCGACGTCGTACTTCAGGATCAGACCGCGCCCCTCGCACGTGGGGCAGGTCTCGGAGAACGACTCGAGAAGTCCACCAGACACGCGCTTCCGCGTCACCTCGAGCAGGCCGAGCGGGCTGATGTCGAAAACCTGGCTTCGCGACTTGTCCTGCGCGAGCGCCTCCTTCATCGCGCCGATGACCTTCTTCTTGTTCTGCTCGAGGAGCATGTCGATGAAGTCGATGACGATCATCCCGCCGATGTCGCGCAACCGGAGTTGCCGGGCGATCTCCCGCGCGGCTTCGACGTTCGTGTTGACGACCGTCTCCTCGAGATTCGTCTTGCCCACCGACTTTCCGGTATTCACGTCGATCACGGTGAGCGCCTCGGTTCGGTCGATGACGATGTAGCCGCCCGAAGGCAGCCACACCTTGCGGTCGAGCCCCTTCAGGATCTGCTCGACGATTCGGTACTCCTCGAACACGGGTAGCGAGCCCTGGTGGAGCCGCACCTTCGGCAACAGGTCCGGCGCGATCCCTGCCAGGTAACCGACGATCTGCTCGTACAGGCGCTTCGAGTCCGTCGCAAGCTCTCGGTACTCCTCATCGGTGAACAGGTCGCGCACCACGCGGAGCGTCAGCTCGGGCTCCTCGTACAGAACCGCGGGCGCCTTCGCTCGTTTCGCCGCTTTCTCGATCGACGCCCATTCGTTCAACAGGCGTTCGAGATCAGCCGTGAGCGCTTCCTCGGTCGCGCTGGCGGCGGCGGTCCGCACGATCAGGCCGTGCTGATCCGGCTTGATGCGCCGGTAGATGGCCTTGAGGCGGTTCCGTTCCGTGACGCCGAGGCGACGGCTTACGCCGGTGACGTCCGAGTTCGGCGCGAGGACCAGGTAGCGACCGGGGAGCGAGATCTGCGCGGTGAGTCGCGCGCCCTTCCCACCGATGGGGTCCTTGGTGACCTGGACCATGATCGACTGCCCGCTCTTCAGCGCGTGCTCGATCCGGCGCGGAGCGCCGTCGAGATCCTCGGGCGACCAGTTCACCTCGCCGGCGTACAGAACGGCGTTGCGACCGCGACCGACGTCGACGAAGGCTGCCTCCATGCCGGGCAGCACGTTCTGCACGCGGCCGAGGTACACGTTCCCGACCATCGAACGCGTTCCGGCGCGCGTGACGTAATGCTGGACCAAGTCGGGTCCCTCGAGCACCGCGATCTGGTCGCGATCGCCGTGCTCGGTGACCACCATGACCTTGTCGGTGACGGGCTTGATCGTGGGCGGGACGTCTCGGCGACGGCGAACCTGACGGCTCTGACGCTGGCGGCTGAGGCGAGTGGAGACCCTGCCATCCGACGATGCGTCCTCCTTCGTTTGGGTGACCCTACGCGCGGTGTCCTCGCGCTCCGCCTCGGCGGCGGCGGTCCTCGGCCCGCGCGAGCGCGTTCGCGATGTCGTCGCGGTCGCCCGAGTGCGGCGCGTCCTCGGCGTGCTCGTCCGCGTGGTCGCTTCGTCTCCGGTCTCGTCGGTGGCGACCCGAGGGACGTCATCGCCGTCGTCAGCCGACCCCTCGGAGCCGGTGAGGGCCGCTGCCTGCGAGCTTCGACGGCGTCCTCGGCCACCGCGACGCCGACGGCGGCGCGGTGCCGCTGCCCCGGCCGGCGACTCCTCTGCGACTCCGACGGTCTCGACCTCGAGATCGGCGCCTTCCGCCTCGTTGGCCACCACATCGACGGGTTCGGTGCCGTCGGCGGCATCCGAGTCCGCTTGGGCGACCGCCCGGCCCCGGCCGCGCCGTCCACGCCCGCCTCGGCGGCGCCTCCGTCGAACGCCCTCTGAAGTCACTTGGCCGTCGGCCGAAATCTCGATCGTCGCGTCGACGCGCTCGGTCTCGCCGGGCTGCGCGTCGAGATCGATCTCCGGCACTTCGTCTCCACCGCGCTCCTCGACCGTTGCCGGCTCCGCAGTCGTCTCGGTAGCCTCGTTCCCGGCAGCTGCTCGCGAACGGCTACTGCTGCTGCGCCCCCGTCCACCTCGTGAGCGTCGTCGACGCGGCGGCGTCGTCGTTTCAGCGCTGTCGGACGTCCCGTCCTTCGACGCCGCGGACGACGAGGTGTCCTGGTCCTCCTCACGCACCCCGATCTGTTCCGGGGTTGGTGCATCGGTCATGCCATCTCCCTTCGCGCAATGGAGGAGACGGGCGGCGTTTGTGCAGGAGTCGACCCGCGGGGGGATGGGGAGGTGCGACGGCACAACGTGCTACCGATTCCTTGTATGCGCCGGGGTTCGGCGACCGTCCGGCCGCCTCGCCCCTGCGGCGCTCTGTCGCGCACGCGAAAACCCCTGTCCTCTGCGGGCCGTCCGGCCGCCGCGCTCCGGGTCACCGGGCGCCGGCGTCGCCGGGCCTCGCCTCCTCGAACCTCGCCGGGCGTTCTCGCGGCCCGGATGGCCGCGCGCTCGGCGGGAAACCTGCTCACAGGATAGCAAGGGGGTGCCGAAGGACCGGGGAGGCTGCGGCGATCCGTCGACAAAGGCCCTAGGAAACCCGCGGCACTAGCTCTTCCCGGCTACAGGCTGTGGGGTCCGCGGCCGTCAGAACCGGACGGGTGCCTGATACACCAACCGGGCCAAGCACGCCACACTTCCCCGGGCCTAATGAAACCGGCCGTCCTTCCTCACGCCGAGCGGCAGCCACGGCCGATCCGAGTGCTCGTCGTCGACGACAACACGGGCTTTCGGGAGTCGGTCCTCTCGCTGCTCGACACCGACGGGTTGTCGGTAGTTGGCGAAGCCGACAACGGCATCCGCGCGCTCGAACTCGTGCCGGAGCTCCTGCCCGACGTCGTGCTGATGGACGTCCGGATGCCGTTCATGGACGGGATCGAGGCCACCCGGCGCCTCAAAGAGCGCTTCCCCGGCGTCGGCATCGTGGCGCTGTCGGGGCACGAGGACCAGCTCATCGTGCGCGAGATGCTCGTCGCCGGCGCATCGGGATATGTCCTCAAGGACTCCGACGGCGACGAGATCCTGAACGCCGTCCAGAGGGCCGCCGAGGGCGGCGCCGTCCTCAGCGCCGAGGTCACGCCGCGTGTGATCGAGGAGCTCACCGAGGCGCTCGATCGCGAGCGCCGCCGCGCGCGCGAACTCGAGGCCGCCCAGGAGGCGCTCGTCGAGCGCGCAGCACGACGGCACGACCTCGTCGCCCGACTCTCGCACGAGCTCAGAACTCCGGTGACGGTGATCCTCGGCGTGGGACAGACCCTCGCGAGCGGCAAGGTCCCCCTCGAGCTGCAGAACGACCTCCTCGAACGGCTCGTCTCCCGGGCGGAGGCGCTCTCACGCCTGTGCGAGCGGTTCGAGCTCACCGTCGACGCCGCGCTGACCGAACAGGTTGACGTTGCCGACGTCGCTCGTGAGGTTGCGAGCGGCCATCTTCGCGTGCAGGTCTCGGCCGAGGAAGGGCTCCCGAAAGCGCACCTGAACAAGACCGTGGCGGGGCGCGTACTCGTCGAGCTCGTCGACAACGCGATGCGGTTCTCACCGGAAGCGTCCACCGTCGAGATCGGGGTCACTCGGAACGGCGAGTGCATCGAGGTCCGCGTGTCCGATCATGGCGGCGGGATCTCTGATCACGAGTCGGAGCGGATCTTCGGTCCGCTGGAGCAGCTCGAGGAGCTCAACGTTCGCGTCCACCAGGGAGCCGGCATGGGTCTCGCGCTCGCGCGAACCGCGGCACGGGCGATGGACGGCGACGTGGTCCTCGAACGTTCGAGGCAAGACGGTTCGACATTCCTGTGGACGATCCCGCTGGAGCTCGACGACGCGATCGAGTAACGAGGCGCCGTCTACGTGAAGCGGCGCATGTGCACGTTGAGCAGCACGCCGACCGCCGCCGCGTTCACGAGGAGCGAGCTTCCTCCGTAGGACACGAACGGTAACGGGATGCCGGTGATCGGCATGATGCCGATCGCCATCCCGACGTTCACGAACATCTGCAGGGCGAGCATCGACGCCACGCCCGCCGCGAGATACGTGCCGAACGCGTCTTTGGCGACGAATGCGATTCGGAACGCGCGCCACAGCACCACGCCGAACAGACCGAGCAAACCCAGGGCGCCGACGAATCCGAACTCCTCGCCGATCGCCGTGAAGATGAAGTCGGTGTGCTGCTCGGGGACGAATCGCAGGTTCGTCTGCGTCCCCTGCAGGTACCCGAGGCCGAACACGCCGCCTGCGCCGATGGCGACCTCAGCCTGAAGACGGTTGTAGTCGGTTCGGTCCGGATCGTTCGCCGCGTCGAGGAACCCGGTGAGCCGCGCGATCTGGTACTCGCGAACGAGGCCGACCTGGAACCCGGCAAAGATCAGCACGATGGCCGTTAGCGCGAGGATGCCGAGATGTCGAGCACGCGCGCCCGCTACGACGAGGATCCCGACGAGGATCGCCGCGAACACGATCGACGTTCCGAGGTCCGGCTGTAGGAACACGAGCGCAGCCGGGAGCGCGGCGAGACCAGCCGCGCGGAACACGTCGGGGAGGGAGAGCTCGCTACGGATCTCCGAGACGAACGCGGCGAGCATCCCGATCAAGGCGAGCTTCGCGATCTCGGACGGCGCCAGCTGGAACCCGAGGAGCTCGAACCACCGCTGGGAGCCCTTCACCGACGTTCCGAACGGCGTTCGTACCAGGATCAGAAGCACGATGGACGTCGCGTAGATCAGGCCCGCGTACACACGCAGGAATCGGTAGTCGAAGCTCGCGATGGCCATGACGACGACCACCGCGAGGACCGCGAAGGTGATTTGACGCTTCACGAACCGACCGGGATCGAGGTCCACAGCGGAGAGCGCCTCATTCGTCGTCGAGTAGATGGCGAAAACGCCGATGATCACCAGCCCGATCACCGCGATGATGAGCACGGGGTCGATGTGCCGAACCGGACGGCGCTCGATTGGATAGGCCCTGCCCGCAACGAGATCCATCAGTCCGTCACCTCGACGCCGGTTGGATCGCTGAACTCGAGCCCGTACATCCCTTCGATGATGCGTCGAGCGATCGGCGCGGCGGTCGTCGAACCGTGCCCGCCTTGCTCGACGAGGACGACGACGACATGGCGTTCACCCAGCGCCTCGGTCATGGCCGCGAACCACGAGTAGTCCTGCTTGGGGTCCACCTCAGCGGTCCCGGTCTTGCCGGCCACCCAGACGCGATCGAACGGGAAGCCGGCGAATGCACCCCTCGCCGTTCCGTCCCTGACCGTTCCGGTCAGGGCGGCGCGAACGTACGCGACGTAGCCCGGGTCGAACGGCAGCCGATCCTTGCATGTGCGCCGGTACTCCCGGACGACGTTGCCTTGGGGATCGACGACGCGGTCGACCACGTGCGGTGTGCAGACCCTCTGGTCCTGGTGCATCAGCGCCGAGTACGCCTCTGCGAGCTGGATCGGCGTGACGAGCGTGTCTCCCTGCCCGATCGTCATGAGGATGAAGTCACCGGGGAACCACTCGCCCTCCGGGAACGACTCGGGATACGCAGCGTGGATGTTGCGTTTCCATTCGGCGGTTGGGACACGTCCGGACAGCTCGCCCGGAAGGTCGATGTGCGTCTCGCTCCCGAACCCGGCGCCGCGGAGGTCCCTTTGGAGTGGCTGTCTGGCCGGTACGTCATCGTTGCCCTGGATGTCGTCGATCGGCGGCGGGGGGTAATAGAGGCGCCAATACTCGTAGCCCATCGGGTAGAAGATCGTGTCGCACGACAGCGCGAGCGCTCGCGACAGGTTCATGAATCCGAGGTTCGCCGACGTCCAGTTGTTGAAGCTGTAGATAATCGCGTTGGGGTCGCTCTCGTCGAACGGCGTCACGTACTCGGGTGGACACTCGTACACGTCGGTCGTCGTCACGATCGGTTCGCGAGGGACCTCCCTGGTCCGCTGGAGCGCCGACAGCGCGACCCACGGCTTGTACACCGAGCCGGGCGGGTACTCGCCGGCGATCGCCCGGTTGAGAAGCGGGTAGCCCGTCGCGGCGCCGAACCGCGTGTCGAAGTCGAACTCGGCGTCGAACTGGACGAGCGATCGCGTGAACACCTTCGGGTTGAAGCTCGGGATCGAGACCATCGCCTCGATGCCGCCGGTGTCGGGATTCATCACGATGGCCGCGCCCGCGTTCGCCTTCAGGTTGACACCCGAGTCGGAATCGAAGATCCCACGTGCTCGGCGCATGCCGAGGATCAAGCTGCGTTCGGCGAGGACCTGCAGGTCGGCGTCGAGCGTCAGCACGACGTCGTTCCCGCGGACCGGAGGTTCGCCGCCGATGGGGCCCAGGTTCTCCCCGGAGGAGTTGACCCGGTACTTGGTGATCCCGTCGACGCCCGAAAGCTCCTGCTCGTACACGGCCTCGACGCCCGCGCGGCCGACGAGGTCGCCCGGCTCGTAGTCGGCGAAGGCCGGACTGTCGAGCTCCTCCGCGAAGATCTCGCTCAGGTATCCGAGGACGTGCGCGGCCGACTCGCCCAGCGGATACGTCCGAACCGCGAGGTCCACCACCTCGACACCGCGGAAGTCGCCGGGACGCTCGCGGATGTAGAAGACGAGCCGCTTGGGCACGTCCATGGCGACGGGGACCGGCGAGAACGAGAAGTAGTTGGGGTCCTCGAGACGCCGCTCGAGGTCCGCTACCGGTACGTCGAGCACCTGCGACAGCCGCGACAGGACGGTCTGGAGATCGTCTCCCGCCTTCTCGCGGTTCACGGTGACGACGCTCGAGAGGCGGTTACCGACGAGGACCTCCCCCGACGCGTCCTTGATCTGCCCGCGTACCGCCGGCCGTTCGACCAGACGAACGGCGTTTTCGTTCGCGAGGTGCTTGTAGTCGTCGGCGGCGAGCACCTGAAGGAACCACAGGCGCGTCGTGAGTGCGGCGAACATGGCGACGACGAGCGCGGCGAGCACCTTCAGCCGGAGACCGGCTCGACCCCCCTCGGTCACCTGCGCGTCACCACCGGAACACGCGCTGCGAGCGCGATCCCTCCACCGCACGGCGAAGGATCGGGAACGCGATCGGCGTCAGCAACGCGTTGTACAGACCGGACAACGCCGCCACGCGGAGCTGGTACAGCCACGACGTGTCCATCTGGCCGAGAAGGAACGTCACGACCCCGTAGAACAGAATGCCCGAGAACGTCCCGCCGGCGACCAGGAACACCGGCAACAGCGGCGACGGGCTGACGATGAACTGCCGCAACATGCCGATCGCGTAGCCGAGCAGGGTGAGCGTGAGGGCCGTGATCCCCTTCGGTTGGTTCAACAAGAAGTCCTGGGCCATACCGCCGACGAACCCGGCGATCGCCCCCGATGCCGGACCCTCGAGCGCGCCGAACGAGATCGCCAGCAGGTACATCAGCTCGGGCTTCGCACCGAGCAGCGTCGCGTTCGGGAACACCGTCGATTGCAACAGGAGCGCCGTGAGCACGACAACGGTGAGCAGGATCGCTCGGCGCACGGGACGTCAGGCTATCCGGTCCCACTCGACAGCACCACGAGCACGACGTGCAGGCTGGAGAAGTCGACGGCCGGACGGACGGTGATGGACTTCTCTAACGCGCCCTCATCGGAGAGAACGCGCGAGACCGTCCCGATCAGGATGTTCGGCGGGTACAGGCTGGGGCCGACACCGGGGATACGGAACCCC